>DATEAO010000255.1:0-11238 GCA_035288345.1 Candidatus Methylomirabilota bacterium
TACAGCGCCAAGTGGCTCGAGCTGCTCAAGGAGACAGCCCCGAAGGCTACGCGGATCGCTGTGCTCGTGAACCCGAGCAATCCGTCCCATACCCGCTACTGGCGAGAGACGCAAGCTGCGGCGCGAGTGCTGGGGGTCACGGTTCAACCTCATGAGGTCCGCGATCCCAACGAGCTGGCCGGCGCCTTCGCCGCAATGGCCAAAGAGCGCTTCGGCTCGCTTCTCGTGCTGCCTGACCCGATGTTTCTCGTGCGGCGTGACCAGATTGTAGAGCTGTCAGCCAAAAGCCGCCTGCCCACAATGTATGGGCTGAGAGAGTTCGCGGAGGCCGGCGGCCTCATGGCCTATGGGTCAGACCTTCGCGAAATCTACCGGCACGCTGCGGGGTTCGTTGCGAAGATCCTGAAAGGCGCCAAGCCCGGCGACCTGCCGGTGGAACAGGCCACGCGAGTCGAGCTGGTGATCAATCTGAAGACCGCGAAAGCCTTGGGCCTCACGATCCCGCAATCTATCCTTGTGCGAGCAGACCAGGTGCTGCAATGACATTTTGGATTTTAGATTTTCGATTTTGGATTAGGGAACGACCAACGGATGAAGCGCGGCCTCGTCTCACTCCAAAATCCCAAATCCCCCCACAGAGTTCGACCCCAATGGGGTCGTACTCTCAGCGTGGGGGCACCCATGTAGAGGTTCGGCTTCCGCCAAACCTATGGGTGCAAAATCGAAAATCGCTAGCCATCACCACGATACTAATCGTTGGCATTCTCGTGGCGCCGCTCGCGGCCGGCGCGCAAAAGCCGGGGAAGATTCCGCGAATAGGTGTGCTTGGGGCCGGCTCCCCCACCTCGTCCCCGCACTTGTTCGAAGCATTTCGGCAAGGGCTGCGTGAGCTCGGCCATGTGGAGGGTCAGAGTATTGTGTTTGAGTATCGATGGGCGCGTGGGAAGCTCGAGGAGCTACGCAAACTTGCATCTGAGCTGGTTCAACTCAAAGTCGATGTAATCTTTGCTGCAAACACGCCCACAGCCCTGGCTGCCAAGGAAGTAACCAACGCGATTCCTATCGTGTTTGCAACAGTAGCCGATCCGCTTGGAATGAAGCTTATCGCAGGCCTCGCGCAGCCCGGTGGGAACATCACGGGGCTGACAACCATCAACGTGGAGCTAGTTCCGAAAAGGCTTGAGCTTCTTAAGGAGGTCTCCCGCCGCAAGATCTCTCGGGTGGGGCTGCTCTTCAATCCAACCGACCCATCCAATGTGCTTGCCTTGAGGGAACTTGAGGGCCCGGCCCGAGTGTTAGGAATGGAACTTCGACCTCTCGAAGTGAGAAGTCCCGAGGATTTCGAGGGCGCATTTTCTGCTATGACGTCAGAACGGATCGATGCACTTATGGTGGCGGCCGGCACTCTTACCGTTAATAACGCGAAACGGATCGCAGACTTAGCGGCAACAATACGGATACCGGCGATGTATGGAACGCGGGAATTCGTGGACGCTGGCGGCCTCATGTCCTACTCAGCAAGCTTTCGTGACAACTTTCGGCGTGCTGCCACCTACGTCGACAAAATCCTGAAGGGCGCGAAGCCCGCTGAGCTTCCGGTCGAGCAGCCGACGAGATTCGAGCTAGTCGTCAACCTGAAGACCGCGAAGACCCTTGGCCTCACGATTCCGCAGACCATCCTGATCCGCGCGGACCACGTGATTCAATGACGCGCGAGAAGTGAAGCGTGAACCAATCTAAAATCGCAATGACGCTCTTGCGGCGGATCGAGATGGTTGATGACAAGTTGGCGGATGTGTTTCGGGCCAAGTCGGGAATGGAGCGACTTCGACTGGCCCACGAGGCGTGGGGGCTGGCGCGACAGCGGCTCACGGTGTTTCTGAGCGCGCGGCATCCCGAGTGGACTAAGGAGGAAGTGCTGCGAGAGGTGGCGAAGCGGCTCTCGTATGGATCAGGCTGATCTGCTCCGCTACCTTGTCGACGCGTTGGAAGAGCTTGGGATCGATTACATGATTACTGGGTCGCAGGCCTCGATCTTTTACGGCGAACCCCGTTTCACCCAGGACATCGACGTCGTGGTGGACCTTAAGCCTGATCACCTCGCTGCGTTCATCGAGCGCTTTCCTTCCGCAGAATTTTATCTCAGCGAAGAGGCTGCTCGCGAGGCAATCAGGACTCGTGGCCAGTTCAACATCATTCATCCCGATTCCGGGATGAAGATTGATGTTGTGGTGAAGAAAGACACGCCATATGATCGCGCCGAATTCGAGCGCCGCCAGCGCCAACCAATTGTCCCCGGCAAAGAGGCGTATTTTGTACGGCCTGAGGATGTCGTCCTGTACAAGATGCTGTACTACCGGGAGGGAGGCTCCGAGCGGCACCTGCGCGACATCGCGGGCATGCTTCGAATCTCCAGGAGCGAGATCGACATCGAATATGTCACCGCGTGGGCGCAGCGGCTAGGCCTCAGCGATATTTGGAAGGCCATTCTCGGCCAGACCTAAGACAAGTGAGATCAATGTTCGATTTTCGATGTTAGATTTCGGATTTTCGATTAGGGAAACCTCATGAATGAGCGAATCTTTAAGGAGCGGACGAAGCAGTTGGCATTGTGTGTCATAGAGTTGGCGGAAGAATTGCCAAGAAACCGGGCAACTGATGTAATCGCAAGGCAGGTGCTTCGCTCCGCCACATCGATTGGAGCCAACTACCGAGCGGCTTGCCGGGGACAGTCCGCTGCTGATGTCATCGCAAAGGTGAGCATAGTAGAGGAAGAAGCGGACGAATCTGTCTACTGGTTAGAGCTGCTCACGGACTGTGATATTGTTCCGGAGGCTCGCGTAACAGGACTCCTCAAAGAGTTGGATGAGATCATCGCCATGACCGGGGCGTCCGTCAAAACGCTTCGTGCCCGAAATAATCCAAAATCCAAAATCCAAAATCCAAAATGAGTAAGATTCTCGTGGTGGACGACACGCCTCACAACGTGAAACTCTTGGCTGACCTGCTGTCGTTCAAGGGCTATGCCGTCGTGACCGCGGCTTCCGGCGCGGAAGCGCTCGAGCAGGTCCAGAAGGAGCAGCCGGATCTGGTGCTCCTCGACGTCGTGATGCCGGGAATGAGTGGCTATGACGTCTGCAAGAAGATCCGCGAGAACCCCGCGACCGCGATCCTCCCTGTGATGATGGTCACCGCGCTCGACCCCTCACAGGAACGGATCAAAGGCATCGAGGCCGGGGCCGACGACTTCCTGACGAAACCGATCAATCAGCCTGAGCTGCTCGCGCGCGTCCGCTCGCTTCTCCGGATCAAGCAGTTCCACGACACGATCCAGTCCCAAGCCACTCAGCTCGCCGAGTGGAACAAGGACCTGGAGGCGCGGGTGCAGGCGCAGGTAGAAGAAATCGGCCGCATCGGCCGTCTTAAGCGCTTTCTTGCTCCCCAACTGGCGGAGGCCATTGCCGCGGGCGGGGGAGAGGAATTTCTGAAGAGCCACCGGCGTGACATCACGGTGGTCTTCTGCGACCTCCGTGGGTTCACCGCGTTCGCAGAGACCGCGGAGCCTGAAGAGGTGATGGGAGTGCTGCGCGAATATCACTCCGAGCTGGGAAAGCTGATCTTCCAGTTCGAAGGGACGCTCGAGCACTTTGCGGGTGACGGCATGATGGTCTTCTTCAACGATCCGGTGCCTTGTCCCAACCCGGCGGAGCGGGCTGTGCGGATGGCGGTGGCGATGCGCCACCGAATTCAGGAGCTCAAGGCGAAGTGGGCGAAGCGGGGTCATCCGTTGGACTTCGGTGTGGGGATCGCGAGCGGCTACGCGACGCTTGGCCCGATTGGCTTCGAGGGGCGGCTCGACTACGGCGCCATCGGGACAGTGACTAACCTGGCCTCCCGTCTTTGCGACGAGGCCAAGGGCGGGCAGATCCTCATCAGCAAGAGGGTGTCTGCCGAGGTTGAAGAGGTCGTGGAGTCAGAGCCAATGGGCGACTTGATTCTGAAGGGGTTCAGTAAGCCAGTGCCCACGTTCAATGTTGTGCGACTGAAGGGGGATGGGTCTTAGCAGGCGATCAAGCATGAACCGCGTTTCGGGCTGATTCCAACCACAGATAAGGAGGGCGGAACATGACAAAGCGACAGTGGCTATGGCTGGCAGTGGGACCGCTCGTCGTCGGCGCGCTCTTCGGATTGCTCACGAGTGCGCAAGCTCAGTCGGGATCCGTGAAGCTGGAGTGGCTTTCCTGGTCGATTTTCCGCTTCACGTCACCACAGGGGAAAGTCGTGCTGACAAACCCGTTCGTGGCAAATCCTGATAGCCCGGTGAAGGTGGATGACTTTCCGAAAGTTGACGTGATCGTGGTTGCCGACGGCCACGCGGACGAGGTCGGTTCCGCGGACCAGATCGCCCTCAAAACCGGGGCGAAGATTGTTACGACCTACGAGATGTTCTCGGTCCACTTCGAGCCGCGCAAGGTGCCCGTCGCCCAGGTCGTACGCACCGGGCCTGGCGACCGGAGCAGGATCGAGGGCATCACGATCCGGAACGTGAACTCGGTCCACGGCTCAGGCACGCCGGATAAGCTCTACGGCGGCCCGGCCATGGGATTCATGATCAGTTTCGAGAACGGGCTGACGGTCTATTTCGCCGGCAGCACTGCCCTCACGATGGACATGCAGCTTTGGGGCATGCTCTACAAGCCGGATGTGGCGATTCTCCCTTTGTCGGGGGGGCGCGACCCGAAGGACATCGCGCATATGGTTCGCTTGCTCCGAACTGAAAACCCGAATCTGAAGACGATCATTCCGCATCATCACCGGCTGAAGCCCGCAGCGGGCGAACCAACACCGGCGGACCTGGAGACCGCGCTGAAGGACGCAGGGCTTCCGGTTAAGGTGTTGAATCCAGAGCTGAGCAAAGTGTACGAGCTCACGAAGTAAATTTATCGACACTACCCCTCGCCATGACCCTCTCCCCAGCGTGGAGAGGGCTGGGTGAGGAGGCCGCTGGACCGCTCTAGACCTGCGCGGCGAGTGTTAGTGCGTTGGTGCCGACTCAAGAGGGGTATTCATTCAATGAAAAAAGTGATGCTGACAGCCGGTTTGCTTCTGCTTTGGACTGCCCTCCTGTCTGGCGCCGCAACGGTCGAGATCAACGAATGGAGGGTTCCGTGGGACGGGACCCGGCCGCGGGATCCTGACCTCGACGCGAACGGCCGCGTGTGGTTCGTCGGCCAGGCGGGGAATTACGTCGCCGTGCTCGACCCTAGGAATGGCCAGTTCAAACGCTATGAGCTCGAGGCAGGCGTTGGCCCGCACAATCTCGTCGTGGATGAACGCGGGGTCTGGTACGCCGGGAACCACAGCTCCCACATCGGCAAGCTGGACCCTGACACCGGGAGGATTACAAAATACTCGATGCCCGATCCTGCGGCGCGCGACCCTCACACCCTCGTGTTCGACAGGAACGGCGACATCTGGTTCACGCAACAGGTCTCAAACTTCGTCGGCAAGCTCGACACGCGATCGGGCGCGGTTCGGCTGATCAAGGTCCCGACTGACTGGGCCCGGCCGTACGGGATCGTCATCGACGCTCTGAACCGTCCCTGGTTCAACGAGTTCGGCGTGAGCAAGATCGGGGTGGTCGATCCCGCCACGATGCAGATCAAAGAGTATCCGCTTCCCAACGGCGCGCGAAGCCGTCGAATCGCTGTCACCTCGGATCGCGCGGTGTGGTACGTGGACTATGCGCGAGGCTTTCTCGGTCGGCTGAACCCCGAGACGGGACAGGTGCGAGAGTGGCAGATGCCTGGAGGCGCCCGGTCACAGCCCTATGCGATGGCCGCGGACGATCGTGACCGTCTCTGGCTTGTTGAGACCGGAAGTCAGCCGAACCGGCTCGTGGGGTTTGATCCGAAAAGCGAGCAGTTCTTCAGTGTCACCGAGATCAAAAGTGGGGGCGGGGCAGTGCGCCACATGGTCTTCCACAAGCCGAGCCGGGCGATCTGGTTCGGCACGGATATGAACACGATCGGCAGGGCCGTTGTGCCGTGAGGCGTGCAGCGTCAAGCGTGACTTCGTTTACGCCTGAAGGCGGCGGAGCATCTGCTGAAGGCTTTGGCGTGTCAGGCCGAGCCGCTCCGCCGCGCGGGTCTTCGAGCCGCATTCGCGCAATGCGTCCTCGATCATCCGGCGCTTCAGGTGTTCGATCGCTTCGTTCAGTGTCTGCGGGACCGTCACCGCCGGAGCGGTCCGAATGCGCTCCGAGAGGTGTTCGGAGGTGATGGGTTGCCCGTCGTCCGAGAGCGCAATGGCGCGTTCCACTTCGTTTTCAAGCTCCCGGACGTTCCCCGGCCACGGGTAGGCGCGCAGGCAGCGGTGCGCCTCCGCCGAGATTGACGGCACCGCGCGCCGCGCCCGCTCGCGGTAAACACGGAGGAAGTGATCGGCCAGAGCGGCGACATCCTCGGCGTGTTCACGCAGCGGAGGCAGTCGAAGGGGAAAAACATTGAGCCGGTAGTAGAGGTCCTTCCGGAAGCGTCCGGCCTGGACTTGGGCCTCGAGATCGACATTGGTCGCCGCAATCACCCGCACATTCACCGTGCGGGTTTTGGTCTCGCCGACTCGCCGCACCTCGCCCTCCTCAAGGACCCGCAGCAGCCGGACCTGCGTTGCCGGCGATGTCTCCCCGACCTCATCAAGGAAGATCGTGCCGGCGTCCGCCTCTTCGAACAGCCCCTTCCGTTCGGCGATGGCCCCGGTGAAGGCGCCCTTCGCGTGGCCGAACAGCTCGGCCTCCAGCAGAGTCTCGGCCAGTGCGCCGCAGTTCTGCGCGATGAACTTCGCGGTTCGACGGGGGCCGTTCTCGTGGATCAGGCGCGCGAACAGCTCCTTGCCGGTTCCGGTCTCGCCCAGAAGCAGCACGGTCGTGTCACTGTCGAGAATCTTCTTCGCCAGCTCCACCGCGCTCCGGAGCCCGCCCTGGGCGCCGATCAGCCTTTCGAACGAGACAGGCCGAGCCCGCGTCTCAGCCGCTTCGCGGCGGAGCGCATTGTAAGCCAGCTCCAGCTCGTCCTTGAGACGGGCGTTCTCCTCGGCGAGCTTGTAGCGCTCCACAGCCCGTCGCACCACCACCATCAGGTCGTTCGGGTCCCAGGGCTTCGGGATGAAGTGATAGATTTGCCCGGCGTTGATGGCGTCCATCAGGCTGTCCACGTCGGTGTAGGCTGTGAGGACGATGCGGATGGCATCGGGGGCGAGCTCCTGGCTGCGTTGGAGCAACTCAACGCCTGTCATGCCTGGCATGCGGTAGTCGGTGATGATGACCGCGACCGGGTCGGTCTGCAAAATGGGCAGAGCGGCCTCGCCCCGGTCAGCGCGGAGCACCCGGAACTCCGCTGCCAGGATGGCTTCCAGCGAGTCGAGCACCCTGTGCTCGTCGTCGACGATCAGAATAGTTGGTTGTTCCAGAGTCCCCTCGTCAGGATCAGGCTGCGCCGACGGCGACGCCGTCTCGGTAGCCCAGGATCTCGTAGAGCAGTTGCCGGTCCTTGATCCCTTTCAACTTCGGTGTGCCGAGCTCCCGGTAGCGCACCAAGTCGCTGACCTCGCGGAACGTCCCTTCGGCAGCGATTATATGCGCGTCGAAGAGCCGTGTCATGCGCTGAATGCGCGCGGCTGCGATGATCGGCCGGCCGACGACGATCAGCTCCCGGCGCCGGTCGGAGCCGATGGTGCCCGCCATGACCTTGCCGGAGCTGATTCCCACCCCGATGTCGAAGGCCGGGAGACCCTCCTCGGCCCAGCGTGCGCCCAGCCGCCCGACAGCCGCCACCATCTCGATGGCCGCGGCCACCGCGCGCTGAGGCGCGTCGTGCCCTCCTTCGGTCACACCGAAGAGCGCGACGATCTCGTCGCCGATGAGCTGCTCCACGGTCCCCTGCTGGCGGAAGATCAGTTCAATCATCTCGCTGAAGTATTCGTTGAGAAGTCTGATCACCACTCGTGCTGCCGTGGTCTCGACGAGGCGGGTGAAGCCGCGGATGTCAGCGAAGAGCACGGTCGCCTCGCGCCAATCGCCGGGTAATTCGAGCAGTGTCGGGTTCTCAAGCGCCAGGTCCACCAGCCTGGGCGAGACGTAGCGCTGGAGCTGGGCCCGCAGCGCGCTCTCCCGAACCACGCGCTCCTGCGCGGCCCGGAGCTCGGCCAACGTGCCCTCCAGCTCGGTGTTCTTCCAGGCCAAGTCCCGCAGCAGCCGCTCCCGCTCAATCGCGAGTTGATGGCGCTCGACTCCCCGGCGGACCAGGTGGAGCAGCTCCTTCGGGTCCCAGGGCTTCAGCACGAAGTGATAGATGTTGGCGGCGTTGATGGACGCCATCAGCGCGTCGGCGTCCGTGAAGGCAGTCAGGAGGATGCGGACGGTCTCCGGCGACACCTCGCGCGCCTTCGCGAGCAGCTCGGTCCCCGTCATGCCCGGCATGCGCTGGTCGCTCACGATCAGCGCCACCTGCTCCTGAGTGAGCAGTTGGAGCGCGTCGTCGGGCCGCTCGGCGCGCAGCACCTCGTACTCCATCGCCAGCAGCGCCTCGAGCGAGTCGAGCACCCGAGGCTCGTCGTCCACGATCAGCACTTTGGCGCGGTCGCTCATGACTGAGTTGCGCGAGCCAGCGGAATCCTCAGGGTGAACTCTGCCCCTTCGCCTGGCCTGCTCTCCGCCCGGATCTCGCCGCCGTGCTTCTTCACGATCTCGTAGCTGATGGAAAGGCCGAGCCCGCTGCCCTCTCCGACCGGCTTGGTCGTGAAGAACGGGTCGAAGATCCGGCCGATGATCTCCGCCGCGATTCCGGGGCCTGTGTCGCGGACCTGGGCCACGGCGAATCCGTTCTCGACTCGCGTCTCGATGGTGATCGCGCCCGGGCCCGTAATGGCCTGGGCAGCGTTGGCCAGCAGGTTGAGGAAGACCTGATCGATCTGCGAGCGGATGCACTCGACAGACGGCAGCTCCCCGAACTTCCGGTTCACGGTCACACGGTCCTTCAGCAGATGGTTCAGCAGCGTGAGGCTCGACTCGATCTCCTCGTGAAGGTCCACGGTCTGCCAGACCTCGTCCTGGCCTCGCGCGAAGACCCTGAGGTCTTTCACGATCTTCCGCGCGCGCTCCGCTCCCTCGCGGATCCCCTCGGTCATCGAGTCGAGATATTTGAGGGCGTAATCGACCTTGAGCGCCTCCCACTGCTCCTGCACCCGCGCCTGCTCGCTCTCAGGCAGTGGCACCACGCGATAGGCTTCGAGCATAGCGCGCAGCCGTCTGACGAAGTCCTCCAGGGTGGTCACGTTGGAGAAGACGAAGCCGATGGGGTTGTTCAGCTCGTGGGCCACGCCGGCCACGAGCTGGCCCACCGACGCCATCTTCTCGCGCTGGATCAGTTGCATCTGCGTGGCCTGCAGCTCGCGGTAGGCGGCCTGCAGCTCCTCATTCGCGGCCCTGAGCTGTTCAGTCCGGACCCGCACTTTTTCCTCGAGGCCGCGGGAAAGCCCCTCGATCGTCTGGAAGCTTTCAGCCTTGTCCACGGCCAGGGCCACGTGGTTTCCGACCGAAGAAACCAGCTCCGTATCCGCCTCGGTGAAGTGGTTTACGTTGTCAGAGACCACAACCAGGACCCCAAAGATCCTTTCCTTCACCCTCAGGGGGACCGCCACCAGCGAGCGCACCTTGAGAGCCCTGGAGAGTGGCAGGTGCACCGGTTCGTCAGTGGACTCTACGTCATTCACCAGCACGGGTAAGCCGGTGATGGCCACTTTCGCGGTCAGGCTCTGCCCGGCATCCAGGGGGAGCTCGATTCCTTCGAACTGTGGGCCCACGCCTCGGCTTCCGCCAGCCATCTTGTGTCCGCGGATTTGTTGATGTTCCCAATCCACGAGCGAGAGGTAAGCAGCCTGGTACCCCATCCGATGGACGAGCCGCTGCAGTGCCTGCTCGTAGATCTTCTCGGGCTCAAGCGTGGCGTTGACCGCCGCGGAGAGGTCCATCAGGAGCGAGAGCTGCTCGATCTTGGTCTCCAGGTCGGCGAACTTCTTCTCCAGCTCCAGGTTCGAGTAGATGATCTCCTCACTCTGCAGGTCCAGCAGGCGCTGCGTATGGTGCCGCCTGTACCGTTGGAGCAGACCGTAGCCTAGAGCGCCGCCCACAAGAACAGGGGCCAGCACAGTCGCGGCGGCTGTGGGCCAGGGAAAGGATCCTATGGCGACGAACCAGATGCTCATTAATCCGGAAGCGACTGCCCCCGAGGCCGCGGGCGCCCAGAAGTGGTAACCGAGCGAAGGGTTTTTCCAGCGTGCCTCCCAGAGGCAGGAGTCGGCGCCCTGGGCCGCGCACTGACTTTCTGTGATTCGCGCCCGCGGCAGACCCCAGTTGGTCGGGAAGCGCTCAAACTGCACCTTCAGCCAGGTGCACAACCAACGCGGTATCCGGTACCCGAGGCGCGGGGTCCAGCGGAATGTCGCACTCCGCGGGCCGAGCCGTAGGGTCTCGAGCGTGAAGAACCTGTTCTGGAGGGAACTCTCGCTGTAGATGGCCGTGGTTCGCTCGTAGAGGCCGCGCGGGCTGCCGATGCCCATGGTGTAGGTGCCCAGGTACGACCGCTCCTCGCGCGACGGCTTCCAGTCCATAAAATGTTCGCCGAAGCGGCGAGCCCATCGCTCCTCGTCGGCCTCGCCCATCAGCTCCATGGACAAGCGGACCAGCTCGTTGGCCAGTGATAGCGGGATCCAGTTGTGGTCGGCCATGAGCCAATCCCGAGAGCGCGCGGCCGTCCGAAGGATAGCTGCGACGCCCTCGGGGCCGACCTCTTTTTCGATGAACGGGATCAGCCCCTTCGTGAAGATGCAGTTGAGTTCGCCCGGCATGGACCTCAGCTCGGCTTGTAGACGAACTTTGAGGTGATGTTGACGGGGTTTGCGATCGTGTCGCGCACGGGTGACTTGCGATCAATCGTCTCTTTACACTTCCGCACCTTGTCCTCGGGGGCCGGGCTCTGGATCGTCACCGTGTAGCGGATGTCGGAGAACCCGCTGCGCACCGACTTGTCATGACCGAGCAAGCCCCGGAAATCGGCGTCTGCCTCCAGCTCGAGGTCGAGGCTATCGATGGGTACCCCAAACATCGCGGCGTTGGACGCGATGCCCGAGGTGACGCACCCTGCCAGCGCGGCCAGCAGCGTCTCGACCGCGGTGGGCCCGCCG
>DATEAO010000256.1:0-3482 GCA_035288345.1 Candidatus Methylomirabilota bacterium
CCACCGACCGGCCACACCTCCCCATCTTCAAGGAACCGCAACAACTTTACCTGCATGCCCAGCGGGAGGTCGCCAACCTCGTTCAGCAGGAGCGTTCCCCTGTGGGCCAGGTCAATGAGGCCAACCTTCCCCTTTGAGTCAGCGCCGGTGAACGCCCCTTTCGCGTATCCGAAGAGCTCGGCTTCTATCAGCCCCTCTGGAATCGCCCCGCAATTCACCTCAAGAAACGGGCCATCGCTGCGCGGCGAGGCTTGGTGAATGAGTTTTGCGAAGACCCCCTTCCCTGTTCCGGTTTCTCCGAGAATGAGCACGGGGGAGTCTACAGCGGCGTATCGAATGGTCTCTTCCTTCAACGCCTGCATGATCGGACTCTTCGCGACAAGCTCCCCGGCCTGAGGCTCGCGCATCTCGACCTTGCGCAGCTCCCTGCGATACAGCTCGGAAAGCTCCGTGCTCTCCTGCAGCCGGGTGATCAGATGTCTCATTCCGGTGATATCCTGCACGGAAAGCACCACGTACACGACACTCCGGTCGTCCGAGAAGATCGGGGTTCCAGAAACGAGATGCTTCTGGCCGTTACGCAGCGTTTGGATTCCGGTCACTGCGACTCGCCCTGAGATGACTTCGTCCGCAATCGACCAGTCAATGCTCCCCTCGAGCCGGAGGTCGCGGGCAGGGCGGCCGATCACTTCCTCCTTCCGGAGGCCAAACAACTGGGAGACAACGCGGTTGGCATAGAGGACCTCGCCGGACCTGTTCAGAATCAGGAGGCCGTCTATCGACCCCTCCACCATGGCTCCGAATAGGGCGACCGCGCGCAAGCGCGGATCCGAGGCTACCTCCAGCGACGACGATCGAAGAACAAGCTCGTCCTTGTCCGTCTCGGTCAGGAGACTCTCCAGGAGGGGAATAGTGGCGTCAGGCTCGACCTGGCCGTCAGCTTTCATTGAACCCTTCCTCTAAAAATCGACAGAACAGACAGAACGGGACGCTAATTCGTCGGCCTCATGAGCACGCTCCAACCAGGTTCGCCAAGACCCGCGTCCGGTCCCCAATGAAACCGGAACACGAAGGCTTGACAGACTCCCGCGCTCATTCGGACCTTGCCATGAGCGAGAAAGCAAGATGAATGAGCGCGGCTGTAATCTAGCAATGCCTGATTCAATTTTTCAGAACCAACCCAATAGAGCAGAAACTATGCCAGAACACTCCCCTTTGTAACTCGCCGAGTTCATGAAATTTTTTCGCACCTCATTTCGATCTTCGCATTGCGGTATGCAAATTTGTAAAGGCTCCTTTCAGGGAGCGTGCCGAGTGAAACCGCAAAGCGCCGGGAGATTTTCGAAGCAGTGGGCCAAAACGTCGATATGGGTCACGATCTGTAAAAGAGGTCTTGTAAAGAAAGCTGACACGGGCTTCGAGCTGCGCTTCCTGGAGTCCATGCGTCAACAGAGCGTTGAACCGAAACGCGGTGCCTCTCGCTGTCCCATCTCTTGTCGCATACAAAAACGAAGCGAGTATCCGTGGCGGCATAGGCCGGCCGTGTCCTCGATTTCGTCTATCAGCACGCTGGCTTCCGATGATCCAAACGACCGTCTCCGCCTCAACCATCTCTTAAGAATGCATATCCCGATGGAGAGCGACATCCTTGAGGTGTTCGGGCGGAGCGCGCAAACTCGTTGAATTCCCTGCCCCGCCAGTTCGTGGCCGCCGCGTAACACCGAGTTTCTTTCCCTGGTATAGTTCGTGCTTTGGTCGACATCCGACGCATTGCGTATTTCATCATGGCGCGGGGAAGGTCCACGTTCATTGTAGTCAGCGTAGCTCACGATCAGCAGATCGCGGAGATCCTCGCCATTCTCCGGCAGTTCAGGATCCAGGTCGATGTGATGGAGCGGAGGATGACAATCCGTGAGCCGAGGACGATTGCCCTGCAGATCACTCGGGATCGGTTGGCCGAGGCGGTGTTGGCGCTCGAATTCCACGGTTATCGGGAGGTTCGAGCCTACGAGCTGGACGGGCTCGGAAGACCGGATAGAGACGCCGCCCAATGGTCCAAGCCGGAAGGCCCCAGGCTACAAGAGAGATCGTAAGTGGCGTAACAATGGCGGACGACCTCGATCGATACTATGAAATTCTCGGGCTGACGCCCGGCGCTTCACCGGAAGAGATCAAACAAGCGTACCGGGACCTGGCGAAGGTTTGGCATCCGGACCGCTTCTCCGATAATGATCGACTCCAACAAAAAGCTGAAGAAAAACTGAAAGATGTCAACAAAGCCTATCAGCGACTCAAATCACATCGGTCTCGTCCCAAGGCTGTCCACCAATCCGGCGTTCGGCCGCCACAAATCGAGCCGCTCGGGCCAGGGGGCCACGATCAATGGTGGACGGTCCACCCACCGTTGGACCAGGCCACACCAACCCGGCGCTCTCGCAGCCTTGGGTGGCCGCGGGTCGTGGCAATCTGCTGCGCAGCAGTTCTTCTCGCTTCGTTCACCTATTATCTGAACGGTCGGGGCGGGCGAATGCCTTCGGTGTCCAGGGTCGCCTCTTCGGCCAACGCGCAACAGAAGGTCTCGGAAAACGAACAGCGCAATGCTTCGCCGCTGTCAGTTCCCTTCAGGTATTTTACGCTCGGATCGACCCGAGAAGAGGTGATGGAGGTCCAGGGCGCGCCGGACAATCTCTTCCTCGACGTTCTCCAGTACGGGGGTTCCGAGGTGTTCGTCCAGGACGGCCGGGTGGTGGGCTGGAATAACGCCTATCCGAGGTTGAAGGTCCGGTGGCTCCCGGCCACTGCCACCACGCTGAGCCACTTCGCCCTCGGGTCAACCAGGGACGAGGTGCTGGCGATCCAGGGCACCCCGGACCGCTTCACCAGCGACTCCTTCCACTACGGCACCTCCGATGTTTTCTTCCAGCACGGGCGGGTGGTGAGCTGGAGGAACAGCTTTCCGAGGCTCAAAGTGCAGATGCTCCCTGCCAACCCTACAACGGCGAGTCGCTTCACCCTCGGGTCAACCAGGGACGAGGTGCTGGCGATCCAGGGCGCGCCGGACCGCTTCACCAGCGACTCCTTCCACTACGGCACCTCCGACGTCTTCTTCCAGCACGGGCGAGTGGTGGGTTGGAGGAACATCTATCCAAGGTTACGAGTTGATGGCCGACCTCAAGAAGGTCTGTCCCCCGAAAGCTGAAAGGGAGAAAGCAGTGTGGATCGCCCCCGACGACGAGTGGTTCACCCGAGGAAAGTCGGAACGCAGACACGATAACGAAATCTCTATTTCCAGATGGAACGCCGACCTGCCATGAAGCGAAAAAACGTCTACGCACGGGATCACTTGAATCACGAAAAGCAACTACACGCACTGGAAGAGCGAGAGGAACCCGCCGGACTTGAGTCAATCCTGTGGATACTCCTCAGCGCACTGCTCGGGGTGTCGCTTTGGGCAGGGGTCCTGTGGGCAGTGTTTTACTTCG
>DATEAO010000257.1:0-2023 GCA_035288345.1 Candidatus Methylomirabilota bacterium
AAGCGGAAAAACTCGTTTTCGTCTGCGACCTGGTGGCCACCCAGGAGCCCTACATTCGACTGGCCGAGCTCCTGAACCAGATAGCTCCCGGTGATTTCGTGAAGAAAACCCTTCTCGGCACCAGCGGCGCGGAAGCGATCGAAAACGCCATCAAGTTGGCGCGCGCCTACACCGGCCGGCCGGCGATCATCACCTTCGAGGGCGCCTATCACGGACTGACACTGCTCACCATGAGCCTCACCAGCCGATACGATCTCTTCAAGAAAGGATTCGGACCCTTCGCTCCCGAGATCTATCGGGTCACCGCGCCCTATCCCTACAGAAGACCCGACGGGCTGAGCGAGGATCAGTACGTCGATTGGTGCTGCCAACAGCTGGAGAACGCCCTGGTGACGCACGTCGCACCGAGCGCCGTCGCGGCCATCATCATCGAGCCGGTCCAGGGCGAAGGTGGATTCATTCCCATGCCGACGCGCTTCCTCCGCAAGATCCGGGAGATCTGTGACGAGCACGGCATGGTGATGATTACCGATGAGGTTCAATGTGGAATGGGTCGGACCGGCAAGCTCTTTGCCATCGAGCATCACGGCATCGTCCCCGACCTGGTGACCATGGCGAAATCCCTGGGGGCGGGCCTGCCCATCAGCGCGGTCACCGGTCGCGCCGAGATCATGGACGCAACCCACCTGGGAGGGCTGGGGGGCACGTACGGCGGAACACCCCTGGCCTCGGTGGCGGCCATCGAGGCGGTGAACACTGTGCGCCAACCGCAGTTTCTCCGTCGCGCCGAGGCGATCGGAGCCACCCTACGGAAGACACTCCTCACCTGGAAGGAGAAGTTCCCCATAGTGGGTGACGTGAGAGGGCTCGGCCCCATGATGGCGATGGAGCTGGTGCGAGATCGGACGACCAAGGAGCCGGCTCGCGATGAAACGCTTCAGATCATTCGTCGTGCCGTCGGGAGAGGACTGATCCTCATCCGCGCCGGTCTCTACAGCAACTGTATTCGTCTCCTGCCTCCCTTGGTGATTGACGACCAGCAGCTGCAGGAAGGCCTCTCGATTCTGGAGACAGCGATTCGCGAGCAGGGGTAGAGCGGCGTCGGAAACGGAGATGGTCGACACCCTCTTCTTTAACGGCACACTGCTGACCCAAGACCCCCAATCTCCCTTGGCTGGCGCGCTCGCGGTAGCGGGGGGAAGAATCGCGGCGGTCGGCTCCCTCGACGAGGTCGGGAACCTGGCCGGGCCGGGCACGCGCCGGGTGGATCTGGGGGGCCGAACCCTCCTCCCCGGTTTCAACGATGCCCACGTGCATGTTTGGAAAGTCGGACATCTCTTGACCACCATGCTCGATCTCCATGAGGTGAGAAGTATCTCACAGCTTCAGGACATGCTCCGTTCCGCGAGCCGCAGGCTCTCGAGGGGAGAGTGGCTCGTGGGCCGCGGCTACAACGAGGCACTCATCGAAGAGGGTCGGCAACCCACGCGTCAAGATCTGGACAGCGCTGTGTCCGATCGCCAGGTTTACGTGACGCGGACCTGCGGTCACATGGGAGTGGCCAACAGCCGAGCCCTACAGGCGGCGGGGATCGATGCCAACACCGTCGATCCTCCCGGGGGTGTCATCGTAAGAGACGACAGAGGGGAGCCCACCGGCCTCCTTCAAGAGAACGCCGTCGACCTCATGAATCAAGCGATCCCCGAGCCCACGCGGAGTGAGTACCAGCTCATGATCGAAGCCGCCAGCCGGCATCTGCACCGGTTGGGTATTACCAGCGCAACCGATCCCGGGGTTCGGCCTACCGTCCTCGATGCCTACCGTTCTCTGGCCGAGGAGGGAGCTCTTCGCTCGCGGTTCGACGTCATGTTGTTGCATGAGCAGGGGCGAGGCCTCGACGCTCCGACTCAGCGCTACCAATCCGACTTCTTGCGCTTCGATTCCATCAAGTTCTTCGCGGATGGCGGGCTCTCCGGGGCCACCGCCGCGCTCCGCCAGGCGTACCGTCACGCCCCGACGCGAG
>DATEAO010000258.1:0-5574 GCA_035288345.1 Candidatus Methylomirabilota bacterium
CAGAGTTCTCCGGTTCGCGGCGACGACGCTCAACCGGAGGCTCTCCATCTTGGCTTGTTCGTTTTTCACGACCTGATTGACCAACCCTTCGATTTGCAGATAGAGGGGGTACTCACGGGTAAGCTGCAATTCCATCGCTTCATTCACCTTGCCGTCCCGGACCAGGTTTGCGATATCGGCCACGGTGGTCAAGGCCTCTTCCTGGGCCGTGCGAATCCGCTGGAACAACTCCCGCTCTTCGGGCTGGGCGGCCTCTTCAATCCGAGCCAGCGTGTTGTTGAACCTGTTATTCTCCCGCAGGATGTTCGCGATCGTGGCCTCATCCTTCAAGAGCAGCGCCATGGCGGTGTAGTTCATTTGTAAGGCCAGCGCGTGTTGGATCTCTTGCGACCTGTGGACCCGCTCGTGGACCTGATCCAGGAGCTGGCTCTGTTGCGACATTTTCGTAATCGCCTGGACGCTCATCCCGCCCATGGCGATCACGAGAAGCGTGACGAGCAGAAAGGCTGAGAGCAGCTTTGCGTGGACGGAGACCCTGAGACCCGCGACCCAGCGGACCAAGGCTCCCAAAGGCGAACGGGTGAGGAGCAGCCGAGCCGTTCGCTCGCCCCAGCCGGTGTGCGCCGGGACCGAAGCGGCGTCAGGGAGGGAGTGTTGCTGTGGGTGCACGAGCCAGGCTCCGTAGCATGTACGCGTCGGATGCTAACAGGGGAGAGCGACTCGCGTCAAGGCAAACACTTTGTGCCAGAGAGCCGGCAAACGTGCCGCGTACTTGGATTTCGGCCGTGCAGAACAGGCAGGTCACGTCAACGGGTCGTCGCGTACCCATGACGACTTAGACAGGATATACTATTGAATCTCGCAAAACGGGGTGACATCCTGTCCCCTGTTTTGCACGCTCACCCGGAGTGAATCCTGGCTCGCTTACGGACTGCTTCGCGGCCGGGAGCCCATCCCTGGGCTCCTTATTGAGGCTCGTACAGCCGATGGACTGTCACGTGAACATGCGAGCCTCAATAAGTGCTCGAAGGCAAGGGACAAATCGCACTTGCGAACGGACAAGGGGTAATGACGAAACCAGCCCACGCGTCGTTGATGGTGACCTGCCTCACCGACCTCTTCTTTCCGAAGATCGGACTCGCCATCGTAAGCTTGCCCCGCCGTCTCGGCGTGACTATCGACATTCCTCGTGATCGGACCTGCTGCGGGTCGCCGCAGATGCCTTTTTCAACAGCCTGGTAGGAGCGCGTGATGACAGGGGAAGGACCGAAGCGCTATTTCACGGTCGCCGAGGCTGAAGCGCTGATCCCGAAACTCGGGGAGATTGTCGCTTCCCTGATGGAAGCGCAGAGCCGGGTCAAGGGAATTCAAGAAACGATTCAGACAGAACAGGAGCACATCATGGTCTCGGGCGGTTTCGCTGTTGACCGAGCGCTCTGGCGTGAGCGAAAGTCGGAGTTGGATAAGCTCGTCGAACTTCTCCAGGACGGGATGACGGAGATTTTAGAGTTGGGCGCGATCCCGAAAGACCTCCAGCTTGGGCTGGTGGACTTCCCGCATCTGCTGAAGGGAGAGGAAGTGAACCTCTGCTGGCGGTATGGGGAACGCGAGATCCGGTACTGGCACGGGCTGGACGAGGGGTTTGCCGGCCGCAAAGCGTTATTTCTCGAATAAATCTCTCCGCTGCTCTCGTTTCGATCGAGCTCGTGGTAAGTTGTGAGTATGGTCCGCGCAATCTTCTTCGATCTCTTTGACACACTGGTCCACTACGACCGGAGTCAACTTCCCCAGCTCCGGATCAACGGACAGGTGATTCACTCCACGGCCGGTGGCCTATACCCGATCCTGGCCGAGGCGGCTCCCCATATCGAACTGAAGGCCTTCTATGACGCTGTCGTTTGGAGCTGGCTGGAAGCGGAAAAGATACGTGACGAGGAGGGAAGGGAAGTGTCAGCGCCAACACGCTTTGCTGCCATTTTTCATCGTCTGGGTCTGGACCCGTCATCCCTCCCCCGGGGGCTGCCTGAGACGCTCCTGGAAGCCCACAAGCGCCTCTTTTCGAGGGCCGCAGTCTTTCCTGAAGCGTATCGCCAGCTCCTGCATCGGCTCGCCGGAAGGTTCCGGTTCGCCATTGTCTCGAACTTCGACTACGCTGCGACCGTTCACCTGATTCTCGAGCGCGAGCTGATCACGAACTATTTCGATGCTGTCATCGTCTCCGACGAGATCGGGTGGCGGAAGCCCACGCCGGTCATCTTTCATGAGGCGTTGCGCCGGCTCTCTCTCGAGCCGAGCGAAGTCCTGTTCGTTGGGGATCGCGCTGAGATCGATGTGCTGGGCGCGAAACAGGTGGGAATGTCGGCCGCTTGGGTCAATCCGAATCGAGAGCCGCTTCCGAGTGGCGCGCCGGCCCCTGACATTGAGATCAGAAATCTCACCGATCTTGAGCAGTATCTCGCGGCATAGGCGCGAAGTCCCGGCCAGACTGGGACTGGTGCTGAATCTCCCGTCCCTTCAATCTCATCTGATATAATCACCAGGGCGTGGAAGGGTGACGCACATGTCCGCGATTCGCAAGGTGATCGTCATTGGCTCCGGACCCGCGGGGTACACCGCGGCGATCTACGCGGCTCGAGCCAATCTCTCCCCTCTGCTCTTCACCGGGATTCAGGCCGGCGGCCAGCTCATGCTCACCACCATGGTAGAGAACTATCCCGGGTTCCCCGATGGCCTGATGGGACCGGACATGATGGAGATGTTCAAGAAACAGGCTGAGCGCTTCGGGACCGAGTTGATCGCCCAGGACGTGACAGCGGTGAACCTCAAGCAGACTCCATTCGCTGTGACGGCCGGCGATCGCGCTTACGAGGCCGAAACACTCATTATTGCGACCGGCGCATCCGCCAAGCTTCTGGGCCTCGAATCAGAGATGAAGCTCATGGGGAGAGGCGTCTCCACCTGCGCCACGTGCGACGGCTTCTTTTTCAAGGACCAGAACATCATGGTCGTGGGTGGGGGCGACTCGGCGATGGAAGAGGCGCTCTATCTCTCACGGCTCGGGCGAAAAGTCGAAGTGGTGCATCGGCGCGATGCGCTGCGCGCATCGAAGATCATGCAAGAGCGGGCGTTTAAGAACCCGAAGATCTCCTTCATCTGGAACAGCGCGGTGGAGGATGTGTTCGATCCCTCACAAGGGAAGGTCACAGGAGTGCGCCTCAGGAACCTCAAGACTAACAAACTGACCGAGCAACCGGTGGACGGCCTCTTCGTCGCTATCGGGCACCAGCCAAACACGGCGCTCTTCAAAGGGCAGGTCGAGCTTCTGCCAAACGAGTACATCAAAGTCGTCCTCGGAACCACTCAAACGTCAGTCCCCGGCGTCTTCGCCGCCGGAGACGTCGCCGACTTCACCTACCGCCAGGCGGTAACTGCCGCTGGAACTGGCTGCATGGCCGCGCTCGAAGCCGAGCGCTACCTCGAACGCCTGCACTAGCAGGCTGCTGAAAAAGGCCCATCTGCGGTGTTGGCTTCGTCGCTCGTCGTTGCCAACGTACGACCAAGTACGTCTCACTCCTCGCTTCCTCCTGCCTGCCGGCAGGCACGGCGCCGCCTTGCATCTGGACCTTTTTGAACAGCCTCGACTACCAGGGTGTTTTTCAACACCCGGTACACCACCACGAAGAAGGCGAGGGCAGGGATCGTGATCAGCACAGCGGCAGCCATGATCAGCCCCCAGTCGATGAGCGCCGAGTGGAAGAGGTCCTGGACCCCCACCGGCAGCGTCTTCAGCTCGTCCGCCGAGATCAAGATCCGGGTGAAGATGTAGTCGTTCCACGCCAGGATGAACGTGAAGATCGACGTGGCGATGATGCCGGGAAGTGCCAGGGGGATCACCACGTAGACGACAGCCCTCAGCCGGCTGACAGCAGGTTCGGTGTCAGGCTTGACTATGACCTAACCAGGGACGGTAAGAATCCACTTTGCGAACTGGATCAGGCGGCGGTGAGTCTCGGATCGACTCGGCGATAGGGCAGAACACTCCTTGCACGAAGAACGCTTCGTTTCTCATGCCGCGTGTCGGACCCGCCTCGTGGGGAGGGAGGCGAGGCCGATCCCGATCGCGACGAGGGTCGCGCCGGCTAACAGGTAGGCCGTTAAGGGCTCGCCCAGGATCAGCCAGCTTGAGAACACGCCGAAGAGTGGTGTGGAAAGATAGAACATGGAGATGGCAGAGGGGCGGTAGTGCTTGAGCAGCCAGAGGTTAACGCTGAAGTTGAACCCTGAGATCAGTACGCCCTGATAGGCCAAGGTGAGCAGAAGACGGGCAGTCAGGTGTGTGGGAATCTGCCGATCGACGAACAGATCAACCAAGGCGAACATCACGGTTCCCATGATCGCTTGAGCCAGGAGGAGCACCACGGGCTCGATCCGTTGGACCGCGCGATTCAAGGCGATCGTCCGGACGGCGATGAGCGCTGAAGCCGCCGAGACCGCGATGTCTCCGAGCAGCGACCCTGAATGCCCGAACAGTTGAGGAGCGAACACGAGCACCACCCCCAGGTACCCGAGCAGCAGGGCAATCAGCTTTCGCGCGGTCATGCGATCCCCCGGAACGAACACGTGGGCGAGCAGCATGACGTGAACAGGGTAGATGTTCCCGAGCACCACCGCGTGCCCCGCAGTGGTGAGGTTGGTTCCCCAGAGGAACATCCCGATCTGGATGCTGAAGAGCAGCCCCAGGATCACGACAAGAGATCGCTCTTCACGTGGGACTCTCATCGGGGCTCTGCTGACCCCCGCCCAGACGAGAATGCTCAGCCCCCCAACGAGAAAGCGCATCCAGATGAGCCGAAACGGTGGGACATCAAGCAGAGACATTTTGATGGCCACCGTGTTGCCGCCCCAGATGAGCGCTGTCAGGAGCGCGAGGGTGACCGCGCGAGCATCGAGCGGCTTCGCGGTGAAAGTCACAATGTGAAAGTGTACGTGCGGAAGGAGGCTGATCAAAGAACGAACTTCGTAGGAGTGCTCCCCCTCCGAGGCAGTTATGCTAGCATGCGGGTAGGTTGCTTGTTCGCCAAAAGTCTGCACGTCACTGTCACATTTTATGATTGACCTCCACCCGCGCCGCGGCGAGAAGCGAGCAGATCGAGGCCCGAGGGAGGAGGACCCCGAGGCGTATGCGGTATCTCCTGTCGGCGCGCCGGCTTCGCCGGCGCAAGCTCAAGAGCGCGGGCGTGGCGAAGCCCGGGTGCCCGCGCTGCAATCGATGCGACGCATATCGGCGCGGCACTAGATGAAAATTGGGATCGTGGGATTTCCGAAGAGCGGCAAGACCACTCTTTTCAACCTCCTCACCGGCTCCACCGCAGCGACCTCCAAGTTCGAGACTGGCCGCGCTGAGCTTCACACGGGAGTGGCCCGAGTCCCAGACGAGCGGGTCACGCGGCTCTCAGCCATCTTCAAGCCGAAGAAGACCACGTTTGCGTCCTTCGAGGTCGTGGACCTCGCTGGGATCGCGAAAGGCGAACGACGAGGGCTTGACACCAAAGAGTTCAGGGACGCCGACGCGCT
>DATEAO010000259.1:0-3116 GCA_035288345.1 Candidatus Methylomirabilota bacterium
ATCGTGACGCCGAGGTCACGAAGCTGCACGCCAAGATCGGCCAGCTTCTCGTGGAGCGGGATTTTTTGGCCAAGGCCTTCGATCGCTGAGCCTTGATTGGAGGAAGACGATAACCGATTGCGATCACCCACGGCTCTCCATCGTACGCCAGTATGAACTCGTGTCGATCTCGCGGGCGCCGGTCTAGCGGCAGCCTGCGGGCGAGAGGTCGGAGAACCTCGAACTCATGCGGCTCGTCGACGAGACCTTTCTCGAGATGCCGTTGTACGGCGCACGCCAAATGGCGCGGCATTTAAGAGCGATTTATCGCATCGGCACACTTATCGACCGCACCGGGTGCAGGAACGTCTTCTCCTAGCATCGTCGCCAATCCTTCTTCAGTGACAAACTTTCGAACAGCAGCGTCTTTCTCGCCATATGAGAGTGCTTTAAACTCCGCAAGCTTAGCCTCCGCATCTGGTCTCTGTTGAAATCTTACTAAGCAGATGCTTGCCCTTAGAGCGACGAGTTCTTCTGCACCCTCCTCTCGTGCCTTCTCGACAACCCCTTGGGTCGTCAGCCAGCCCACCGAGGTTGCGACGATTATTGTAATCACACTCGCGATCACAGTGGTCCAACCGATGTCTTTTATCCTTTTGACCGTCGCTTCACGATGAAGCGCTTTTTCGGCTGACCGCTTTCTCTCGACATCCCTTTCTTCTGTAGTGCTCATCTTAATCTCCAAAATCCGTGACTGGGCTGCTACCGGTTCCATGTTAACACCTAACTCGGTGTCTTCGAAACCGGCAGCAGGCCAGTCTTCGAAACCGGCAGCAGCCCACCGCCTAGGCGCGTAGGAAGCGCTCCCATGCGGCCACTACATCGTCGTAGGTCACATACTCCCCATCGGGCTCTAAAGGGTACATCTCGGTGAGCCCGCCTGCTCGCTCGAAGTAACTACCGATGTCGTCATAGGGATAAATTTCTCGCACACCATCGCTCAACATCGGCACAGCCGCCGCAACGGTTACTGCTGTGGCGTTGAGCTCCGCCGTCAATACTTGTGCCTCGGGCGAAAGCACGTGATTGAGAATCTTGTGATTTAACTCCCGATTGGGGGCATTGGTTATTATCCCATAGCAGTCGACGAAGCTTACCGTCCCTTCCTTCGGAATATCCCATTTCAATTCAGGAGCATCAGGCCCTGCCCACACGCTCATGGGCTCCCATCCGGGCGCGATGATCACATCACCACTCGCAAACATTGCCGCAAGATCCCCGTACGAAGGCGAAATCGTTAGCGCCTGCTCCTTCTTGAATCGAATCAGCAGGGCAATCGTCTCATCCAACTCCTCTTGGCTGAGCCGCGCCGGTGTTTTCGTGCCCGTAGCCGTGTAGGCAAAATTAATCATCAGTCCATTCAAATCCTGGACCGCAGCGGTCTTGCCTTTATATTCGGGGTTGAAGAGGTCCCACCATGAAGTTGGGGGCTCCTTAATGACCTCCGCGTTCCACATGAGAGGAATTGAACCCCAGGTAAACGGCACGGCATATAACTGACCGTCGATCACAAGCCCAGGCGGGCTGCTTAATTCAGGAAACACCCCTTTTAGATTCGGGATCTTGTCGGCGTCGAGCGGTTCAAGCAGACCTGCCTTGGTATAAAGCGGGACGTAGAGATGCACGGGGGTGACAAGATCCATCACTCCTATCCCACCGGCTAGCGCCGTTGCTATGATCTCTTCATTCGAATTGATATAGGTTGTTGATAACGTGGCGTCGTTTTGTTGGAGAAACTCGTTCGCGTCGATTGCGTTATCGTAGCCTTGCCACCCGTGATATTTGACTGTTGTCGCCGACAGAGCGGGCCCGGCGGGCGACATCACCAGCGTAGAAGCACTTGCTAAGGCCGCGGCCCCTGTGAATTGCCGTCTCGTCACAGGGACAAGACTCCTTAGACGCACAACACCGGATCTCGACTGAAGAATTGAGGTCCCCTTCCGTCCTGTCATGGCTCTCTCCCTCGGATCAAATCTTTGCTGATTATCCTACTGGGAAAAATCTGGACAATAGCTATTGGGCACTCAGTCTTACGATTTCATGGTGCGGCACTGGCCTACCTGGCTCTGGCGAAACAGTCTGCCGGCTATGTCAGTCGAATTTATGGGTTGGCGCACGCGCCTGCTGGCTGGTCCCCTTAAGGACGGAGGCCGCCGCGGCCGCGCCGGGATCGATGATTGGCAAGCCCCCTCGAGTGGGTCCGGGTGGAAAGTTAGTTTAGGGGCCGCATTGACGGTTACCCGGTTTCTCGACCTCTCACCCACCACTGCGAGATCATCGAGACCGGCAACCACAGCTGGCGCTTCAAGCACCGAGCCTGATTGCCCACCTCCCCAGACCCCACCCCGCAGCTCGCCCACGGGGGCCCACAGGTACCCCCCGCGCATCGCTGCGTCAGACTCGTGGCGCTCACTCCGCGACGCGCGGGTCCTCCCTGTGGACTCCGTGGGCGACCCGCTGCTCAACCGCCGGTGTGGGTCCCGATTGGACGCTGATCCCGGGTCCCGATTCCGCGCTGGTTGACACCCGGCTCGTGCATGTGTCCGGGATCGGCGCCGACCCTCAGTCGTGTTTCCCCCACATCTGCTCTCGTAGCCATGGCGAGCGCCTAGCAGGCTGTTGAAGAAATCACGCTCTGCAAGCTTTGAGGGTGGCGTCATCGCCGAGGTGGAAGGAGATTTCGATCTCCAAGGTGCCTTCATCGTGGAGCTCGGCTGATCCCGACCCGCTGACCTCGTCCATCTCATCGAAGCCGGCCCAGGTGAAGAAGATGGTTCGCTGAGAGTATTCGAGATCCATGCCGCCCTTGACCGCTCCGAATGCGAACTCGCCTCGGCCGTCTTCCTCGAAGGCGATGTAGGCGGGCTCGACGAGGTCGAGGTAGTCGCGATCCCACAGATCGGCCTCGACGATCCGCCACCGGCCGACGATTTGACAATTCATCGGAGCCGTCATGGCGAGGCCGCCAGCAATTTCGGCAACCGGACCAGGTTGTAGGCCGCGGCAGCGAAGGTGAAGGCCCAATCGACCTTGAGCAGGCCGCGCAGCTTGGTCTTGCGCATGCCCGCCACGGTCTT
>DATEAO010000260.1:0-9798 GCA_035288345.1 Candidatus Methylomirabilota bacterium
TCTGGGCGCGAGCGGTCGAGGTCGTCTTCGACGACACGCCACGGCTCGCGCTCAGCCATGAAGACCTTCTTCTCTATCTCGCGCTGCACCTGGCGGTGCACCATGCGTTCTCCGGAGTGATCTGGCAGCTCGACATTGCGCTGGCGCTTCACTGCTACGGCGACAAGCTGGATTGGGACGCGTTGTTGGCGCGCGCCGTGCGCTGGAGAGTCGCACGACCGCTCTTCTTCGTGTTGGAAATGATCAAAGAACGGTATCGCCTTCGTCTTCCGTCTGAACGCCTGATGGAGCTACGGCCGCGAGGTATCAGAGCGCGATTGATGAGTTCGCTCTTGCGGCGCGGAAGACTGGGCCCGCTCGACCACCTGATCCCACTGCTCCTCGTGGAGCGGGCCATGGATTTGGCTGGCCCGCTCCTTGACGGCATTGCTCCCTGTCCCGAATGGGTTCGTGCGCGATACGGGAGCGAGGGAGCGCGGCTATGGCGCTGCTACGGACGGCACTGGAAACGACTAGGGGAGGTGGCGGGGCGACTCGGGAAAGGCTTGGCGAAGCGCGACGCGATTAACTGAAGTGGTTTTTCGCAGCCGCCTCGTCGTCGTAGATCTCGAAGAATTTTGCGAGGCGGGTGAGGTCGAAGACGGTTCTGACCTCGCGTGTCATCCCCGCAAGCACCAGGCGGCCTCCTTCCTTCGTCGCCTCCTTCAGAGCGCCGACCAATACCCCGAGCCCCGAGCTGTCGATATACGTGACCTTCGAGAGATTCACGAGCAGCTTCGGCGTCGCCTCTTTGGTCAATGACGCCAGGGTCTCCTTGAGGCGCGGGGTGCCGTGAATGTCTACTTCTCCCGAGAGATCGACGATTGTGCACGCCGGCTCTTTTCGCGTCGAGATTTCCATGCCGCCCTCCTAAGTTTTCTCGAAGGGGGGCGAGCCCCTCTTCGAAACTGCCCTGATTACAGCGCGGGCGCCCGAGCTCACGCCCGCCCGCGCTCTCTGCATAGAGATTAGCGTAGCGGGCAAAGCCCCCGCTCGAACCATGACGAGTAATAGCGCGCGATTCATCACGAGGTTTTCAGCAGCTCTGAGAAGAGGCCTTGGTTGAGTGTCTTGCCTTGACCATCCGGAGAACCGTCCCTTCTCCATCTGCGGGTGACGAGAACTCAATCGCGTCCATCAGCTTGCGCATCAGGAAGACACCGTACCCGCCTTCGTGGGCCTCCTCGAAGTCCGGCGCGGAAACGCGCGCGTGATCGAACGGGCGGCCGAAATCACGGATCTCGAGCTCGATGCCACTTCCCTGTGACCGCGCGGTCAACCAGATGGGGCGGGAATAGTTCCCTTCGTATGCGTGGCGGATGATATTCGTGCACGCCTCGCAGACCGCCACTTTCACGTTGGCGATCTCATCCTGGGCCAGCCCCACGGCTCCTCCTACCTGGCCCAGCCACTGCCGAATTTCCTTGAGCTGTTCTGGGTGGCTCTGGACTCGGAGCTCCCACGTGGCCATCACGCTGCTCCGAGATATTTCAGCAGCGTCGCCTGAAGCTGTTTGGGTTGAAACGGCTTCATGAGGTATTCGTTCGCGCCGAGCGCGAGCCCTTTGCGCCTGTCCTCTTCGGCGGCTTCGGTCGTGAGGAGAATGATCGGAGTCTGCTGATGCTTCGGATCGTTCTTCATGTAGCTGATCAGCTCAAGGCCGGTGAGCCTGGGCATCCGCAGATCAGTGATGACGAGATCGACCGCCTGTTGATTGAGCTGCTCGATCGCTTGCAGCCCGTCTTGAGCCTCGACGGTCGTGCAGCCGGTCAGCACGCGGACCGAGACCGAAACCAGCTTTCGAATCGTCTCCGAGTCATCCACTACGAGGATGGTTTTCCCCATCACGCCTACGGAGCGCTCTTCCTCAGGCTCTCGCCCGGCATTTCCGAGACTCTCACGGTCACATCCGTCGGACGCTTCTTTCGCAGGAGCTGCAGCGTCACCGATTTCCCGACCTCGGCTTCAGCCACCAGACGCTGAAAATGGTGGTAGTCCTCGAGGGTGGTCCCGTCGAATTTTAAAATTAGGTCGCCCTGCTGGATCCCGGCCCGAGCGGCCGGGCCCTCTCCATAGACATGGCCGACCACCGCGCCGGCGCTTCCTGACGCGCCGAGTGACTGAGCCAGCTCCGGGGTGACCGGCTGCACCGAGACCCCCAACCACCCGCGCACGACCTTGCCTCGATCAATAAGTTGGCTGGAGATGCGCTTCCCCATGTTGATTGGAATGGCGAAGCCGATCCCCTGTCCGGCGGCCACGATGGCGGTATTGATTCCGACCACGTCGCCGTTCAACGTCAGCAACGGGCCGCCCGAGTTTCCCGGGTTGATCGAGGCATCGGTCTGGATGAAGTTTTCGTAGTTGGCGATCCCGACGTCCGCGCGCCCGGTCGCGCTGATCACTCCAACTGTGACAGTCTGGTCCAACCCGAATGGATTGCCAATCGCGATGGCCCATTGTCCAACTTTCAGGCCGTCGGAGTTTCCAAGGGGCGCCACTGTCAACTCATCGGCTGGCTCGATTTTGATCACGGCTAAGTCGGTTTTCGGGTCTGTTCCGACCACCTTCCCTTTGTATTCCTTCTTGGAAACGAGTCGAACGGTGATCTCGTCCGCTCCCTTGATAACGTGAAAGTTTGTTAAGATATGCCCTTTTTTGTCGATAATTACTCCGGAACCCAAGCTTGGCTGTTTGAACTCTCGAGGTCCCGGACCTTGGCCAAAAAAGTGTTCGAAAAACTCTTTGAAAGAGGGGTCATCTTCGAAAGGCTTGAGATTAAATGGATTTCTCCCTCTACTGTGTTGAACCGTCCCGACGTTCACAACGGCAGGCCGTACACGTTCAGCAACGGCAACGAATGCTTGCTGGAGGTCGTCGGCCTGGGAAGCCTTAACGGAGGCGGTGACAGGGGGAAGGCCCCTGGTCATCAACACATGAGAGGAAAACCCAAGGCCTGCTGCTGCCAGGATGGCAAGGATGAGGAGCGCCAAGCGTTTCATCTGTTGCTACCTATGCTAGCAGCTAGTGTAGTTCGGCTCCCCGGTAGGCTGTCAAGGGAACTCTATGTCAGAACGTTCTTTTTCCTTGACACTCCCCCCCGCCGAGGAAGAGAATTTTTGGTAACCTTGCCCAATTTTTGCAAGCCCACTGGGGGAAGAGGCAACTGAGGCGAAAGCGCTCAACGTGAAAAGAATTTATTCAGTTAGCTATTTAGCTCTTCTGATCACCCTCGGGCCAGCCATCGCGTTGGGCCAAACTGGGCTCACAGGAGGGCCTTCTTTGCCGGGTCCAGCCAATGTGACACCTCTCCAACTTCCCCAAGCTTTTCGTGTCGCCCTTCCCGGCGACTACCGTTTGGGTCCCGGCGATCTCGTCGATGTGGTTGTCGCCGGGCGCCTGGAAGTCACCAAGCACACAATTGCGGTGAGCCCTGAGGGAAAGGTTCACATCCCTCCGGTCGGCGGGGTGACGGTCGGAGGATCGACGATTGTAGAAGCTCGCGAAGCCATCAGTCAGAAGATTTCCACCGTGCTTCGTTTTGTAGACGTGACCCTGTCGGTCGTTCAGGCACGTGCGTTCGAAGTGTCAGTGACCGGGGAAGTGGTGAAGCCCGGAAGCTACCGGGTGACCGCACTCGATCGACTCTCCCAGGTGCTCGCCTCAGCGGGAGGAGTGTCACCTCGCGGGTCAACCCGGCGAGTCACGCTGCTGGTGAAAGGGCGGACTGACCGCACAGTTGATCTCCTGAAGTACATGCTTCAGGGAGATTCGGAGGAGAATCCGACTTTCACCGAGGGCACGACCGTGTATGTGCCGCCCAGAGGCGATGCGATACTGCTGCAGGGGCAGGTCCAGCGCCCAGGGGAATATGAGCTGACGGGAGACCGCACGCTCCAGGGGCTGTTGAGCCTGGCCGGTGGGCCGCTCCCGAACGCTGCCCTCAAAAACTCTCGCCTCACGCGAATCGGGCCTGACCAACGAAAAGAGACGACCTCGATCGATCTTGAGCCGATTTTGAGAGCCGGGCTCGCTAAAGAGCTGCAACCTGGCGATGCCATCTACATTCCGTCCGACGCGATCTTTCAGGACATTGTTGAGATCCGGGGGGCGGTGATCGGGAGCGGTCCTCAAGCGATTGACCTCACGAAAGTCGACCCTGGCAAGCGTCCCCTCTCTGAGGGGCGATATGAGCTTGCGGGCGGCGAGCGCGTGCGCGACCTGTTGGTCAAAGCTGGTGGCCCTGCGCCATGGGCCGACCTCAAGCGCGCGTTCATCGAGCGAACTGAAAGCCCTGGCGCGCGGACCACTCTCCCGGTAGACCTTGACCGTCTCCTCGTTAAAAAAGACGAGAACATGAATCTCGAGTTGAAGAATGGCGACGTCCTCGTGGTGCCCGCGCTTGAGGACAAAGTCTATGTCTCCGGTCGCGTGAAGGCTCCGGGAGCCCACGAATTCAAGCCATATCTGGCCCCGAAAGACTATCTCTTTGTTGCGGGCGGGCCTGACGATCGCGCCAAGGTCTCGGCCGCGATTGTGATCAAACGAGATGGGAAGGAGTACCCCCTCGACAGGTCGCCTGCCATCGAGCCCGGTGACATCATTCAAGTGCCTGAAGTGAGGGTGAAGTGGTGGCAGGATTACCTCCAGATTGCCCAGGGGATCGCGAGTATCGTGCTCGGATACGCCTCGATCTTCCTCTTGGCGGGCAAATAGGTCGCGGGGAGAGCCAACAGTGTACGAACAGTATTGGGGGTTGAGCGAGCCGCCATTTGATAACTCGCCAAACCCGAAGTTTTTTTATCTTTCGCCGGAGCATGAAGAGGCCCTGATCCGAATGGTGTACGCGGTCAAGCAGCGCAAGGGCGCCGCGATGCTCACCGGGGAGTATGGGTGCGGGAAGACGACACTCTCCCGCGCCCTCATCCAGCGTTTAGAGGCCGATCGCTACGAGGTGGGGCTGCTCACGAACCCGTGCTGGAACACGGTGGAGTTCCTCAGGGAGATCCTCTACCAGCTCGGAGTTGAGAGCCCGGAGAAATCGAAGGCGGATCTCCTCCACCGGCTCAATGAGGTCATCTACGAGAACATGCGAGCGGAGAAGGACACGGTCATCGTGATCGACGAGGCGCAGCTCATTGAGGATGACGGTGTCTTTGAAGAGCTTCGGCTTTTGCTGAACTTCCAGCTTGACGACCGTTTTCTTCTCACGCTGCTGCTCATCGGCTCTCCCGAGCTACGGGACAAGGTGCGTGGCATCCGCCAGCTGGACCAGCGGATTGCGATCCGCTATCACTTGAACATGTTGGACTATCATCACACGGCGAGCTACATCGCCCATCGATTGAAGACCGCCGGGCAGCCGCGGCAACTCTTCAGTCAGGAGGCGATCAGGCAGATCTTCGACTTCGCCCGGGGGATTCCTCGCGAGATTAACAATCTCTGTGACCTGTGTCTGCTCATCGGCTCTTCCAAGCGAGTCACTGAGGTTGACGAGAAGATCGTGACTGAGGTGATCCGAGACACTGTGGGGGTGCACTGACCTATGGTCAGGATGAGCCAACTGGTCCGAGCAACAGGCGCTCCGACGCCAACTCAAAAGCTGCCGGCGCCCGAGATATCGGCCCAGCGCCATGAAGCGGAGAAAGACCGTTCGAATGTGGCGGCGCTGCATTTTCCCCTGGCGCACGAAGAATCGAGCCAGGATTTCGTGGATCCGTCGGGGAGCGAGGCTCGGGCCACGCCTTCACGGCGGAAAGAGAACTCCGAAGTGCTCTACCGCGAGATGTTGGAGGTCCTCGGCCAACTTCCCCTTCTCGTTCGCGAAGGCCGTCCCCTGCCGTGGGCCGCGTACCGAGCCCTTGTGGATCGGGCGATCGCAAACCTCGAACACGGAGCGGACTTGCTGTGGATCGCCAACGACCCATACCCTCCAGGCGCCAACTATCTCGTCTCACACCTCGTCAGCGTCGGCATCCTCTCACTGAGAATCGGGATCGGTTTGGACTACGATCGCCCGAGACTCCAGGAGCTCGGGCTCGCGGCGTTTCTTTTTGACGTGGGGATGTGGCGGGTCCCGGAGGCCACGCTCAAAAAAACGTCTGCGCTCTTGCCCGACGAGCTGGCCGTCATACAGAATCATACCCGGCTTGGAGGGGAGCTGGTGCGCCAGTGGGCGCCCGCCAACCCCGAGCTGGTGGAGCCGATTCTCCAGCACCATGAGCGTGAGAATGGGCGCGGATACCCGCAGGGGCTCGCGGGAGGGCTCATTCACCCCAACGCAAAAATCATTGGGCTGATGGATGTCTACGCGGCGCTGATTCAGCAGCGGCCATACCGGCGGCGCTTTCGGTGCCACGAGGCTATTCGCGAGATTGTGAGAACCAAGCACGATAACTTCTCCTCCCAACTGATCAAAACCCTCCTGGCTGAGGTCTCCTTCTTCCCGCCTCCGACACTGGTTCGGCTGAACACGGGCGAAATCGGTCGAGTCGTCAGCGTCAACCGGCAGCAACCCCTTCGCCCTGAGCTCGAAGTGCTTGTTGATGCCAGGGGAAACCGCCTTGATCCTCCGAGGCCATTGGATCTCACAGAGACGCCATTCGTCTATGTGGTTGGCCCGCTCCATGAGGGAGAAATCACGCTTTCGCCAGAGCCGCTCGCGTAGCACGGGAATGTTTGGGCCAGGCCGTGTATGGTCGCCAACGCATCTTTTTAAGTTGAAGGGTTACCCGGACCCATGCAGTATACTTTGAGGTGTTGGGGAACCACGAGGGACAGGCGTTTGGTAGAGGTTCGAGGGCCTCGGCGCATGGAGGTGACGTAGTCTCTCGGGGGGAAGAACCCGAGCCGACGCTATCGGCGCCGACGGAGTCGAGCACCTCTTCTAAGTTCAGGCGGCGTCCGAGGCGCGGAGCGTGGTCGCTTCGTAGGAGGGTTCGATCGTCAGTTCCCGAGTCCCGAGAGGTGCAAGCCTCCGGCGACGAATTGAGCCGGTTCCGCGCAAGTCGTGTCTTCAGTGCTGCTCCCATTTCATCTCGTTCATTACGCTCTTCTCCCACGCGACGGCTCCGTGTCTCACTGCCCGCCGCGCGCGCGCGTCTGAAAGGTAGGCAATGGCACAGTACGAGATGAATCTGCGCGATTACTGGCGGATCATCGTCAGGCGCCGAGTCACGATCCTCGTGTGTATGACATTGACGGCGCTCTTCACCGCGGCATTGGCCTACACCAAAGTGCCGGTCTACCAGGCCACCGCCAGCATCAAGTTCGAGCAATCCACGACGCTCACCGGCCTCTTCGTCGAGGTGCTCTCCTTCTCCCCGGCTGACAGCATCGAGACACAGGCGGCGGTCATCCGCAGCTTCCCCATCATCGAGAAGGTCGCGAAACGCCTCGGGATGATCCCGGAACGCGTGGGCGCTGACGACATCCTCGCCTCCAAGAACTTTTCTGAAGTGGTGGCCAGCCTCCAAAACCAGGTGAAGACCCAGCGCGTGGGAACCACCAACATCATCGACATCACCGCGACCTCATCAAACCCGCAGGAAGCCAAGGATATCGCCAACGCGGTGGCCGAAGTCTACCGAGAGGAGCAGTCGAGGGCCCGAAACCGCCGGATCGTCGAGGCGCGGCAGTTCATTGAGCAGCAGCTCAAGGAGATGGAGGAGCGGGTCAAACAGGCCGAGGAAGCGGTCTGGGCGTTCCGGGTCGCCAATCGGATTATCTCTCCCGGGTCAGAGTCGCAGATCCTCCTCTCGCTCGTCTCCAATATCCGCACCGAGCTGGAGAAGAGCCAACAGCAGCGGGTGGAGCTGGAGCAGGCCGTCAATCGGATTCGCCAGCTCGACAGCGTGCCCGAGCGTGAGCGCGATCGAGTGGTCGTGGATGCCACGAGCCAGGGAATGGCGAAGCTTCAGACCACGCTCGTCGATCTGCTCATCGAGCGGAGTAACCTCGCGCTTGAAGCCACCGACCAGCACCCGAGGCTCCAAGCGATCAACGATCGGATCCGCGAGGTGCGAGGAGAGATTATACGAGAACTCTCCGGGCAGGTCGCGCTCTTGAAGAGCCGCGAAGAGATCCTGAATCGTCAGATGAACGAGCTCTTCCTCAGAAGCCGCGACGTGCCGTCAACCGAGCTGAACCTGGCCCGTCTCCAACGGGTCGCCAAGATTTCTGATGACCTCTACTCGAACCTCCGCGTCAAGCACCAGGAGGCGCTGATCAAAGAAGCGGAGCGAATCGAGGAGGTCAGCGTCGTCCGGCCAGCCACCGATCCCGCCCTCCCGGTCAGCTCAGGAACCGTAAACATGGTGGTGATCGGCGCGGTGATCGGGTTGGTCCTTGGTCTGGTCTTAGCGTTTGTCCAAGAGACCCTCGACACATCGATCGGGACCATCGAGGACGTGGAGAGCTACCTTGAAGTTCCGGTCCTCGGCGTCATTCCGCATATCGAGGCTGGAGAAGTGGTGGATCGGCTCATCGAGCACCGGCCAGAGCTCGCGTCTATGGACCGAGAGGATCTGGAGCGACATGGGCTCCTGATCACCCACTTCGATCCGAAGGCGCCGGTCGCAGAAGCGTATCGCACGCTTCGCACCAACCTCCAATTCGCGACGATGGAGCGGGGAGGCAAGACCTTCATTGTGACCAGCTCGTCGCTCCAGGAGGGGAAGACCACCACGATTGTGAACCTCGCCGTCACCCTGGCGCAGATGGGGCAGAAAACGCTGATCGTGGGGGCGAATCTTCGTCGTCCCAGCATCTACAAGATCTTCGGGATCGACCGAGAGCCCGGACTCAGCGACATCCTTCTGGGGAACTATCGCTGGGAGGAGTGCGTTCGGACAGTCGCGGATATTCTGATGGGACGCTTCGAGATGGAAGATGTCATGATGACGCCGGGGTTGGACAACCTCCATCTTATCACCGCGGGCGCGAGTCCACCGAACCCGTCCGAGCTTCTCGGCACGCCCCAGATGGCTGAGTTCATTCGCCAGGTGCGGGAGCGCTATGACATCGTCCTCTTTGACACGCCTCCGGTCCTGCCCGTGGCTGATGCGGCGATCCTCGCCTCCCAGGTGGACGGAGTGCTCCTCTGCTATCAGGCCGGCAAAGTGGGGCGGGTGGCTCTCAGACGCGCCAAGATCCACCTGGAAAACGCGCGAGGCCGAGTGTGGGGAGTGGTGCTGAACGATATTCGCGCTGAGATCACCGGCTACACGACCTACCATCACTACTACACCCATTACTACGCGGAAGAGGCTGGAGCCGAAGGGCCGCCGGCCACCGGGGTGCGGCGGCTGCTGAACCGGATCGGCGCGCTCTTTTCCCGAGGTTCTGCCCCCTCGCAGGAAGTCCAGCAGAGTCGCCAGATCGGGCGACCAACGATCGAGCAGGAGCTTCCGCCAGCTCCTCAGAAACGCTACGCCCATTTCTGGCTCGGCGTCGTGCTTCTAATCATCCTGGCCACGCTCCTTGTGGGGTTCCTGATGTGGCGGTTTGGCCTCTGGTCGCCGATGCGATCGGGGAGCGTTCAAGAACTTCTCAGCGCACGGTGGAGTGCGCTGGTCAGCTCGAAAGATCGCGGGCTCCAGCCGCCAGCCACCTCAGAGCATGACGCGGCGGCGATCATGTCAGACACCGCTTCTACGACGAATCAACCCGAGAACGCTCCCGCCAAAGCCGATGGAGGTATTGCGACGCCGAAGGCCGGACCGGCGTTCCCCCGGGCTGAATCAAGGTCTGCGGTGATCA
>DATEAO010000261.1:0-10149 GCA_035288345.1 Candidatus Methylomirabilota bacterium
GTCTTTGGCCCGTTGACGGCTACAGACCCTGGCAACCACAGCCGAGCTTCGACAAGCAGTTTGTCCGGGATTACCTGGAGTCCCTCGGTTGGGACAAATGCCCGCCGGGTCCGCCGCTCCCGGATAAGATCGTCGCCCAGACCCGAGCGGAGTACCTTGAGGCACTCAACCGGTTGACGGGGAGCGGAGAGAGGAATCCTTGACGGTGAGGTCAAAGAGGAATGAGAAAATCTCAGCAGAAGATTATGCACGAGCCGAACTAGAGGAGCCATGATGCGCATTCGCAATGTTGGAAATGCGGCCACGACCCTCGTCCTGCTGGTTATCGCCGTCTCGGCCGGATTCTACTTCGGCCGGCGAGAGCAGCCGCCAAGCGCTATGTCCGGGAAGATCCTTTACGAGCGCTACTGCGCGTCCTGCCACGGGAGTGAGGGCAAAGGGGACGGGCCTGTTGCCGAGGCCCTTCGACAGAAGCCTCCCGACCTTACGCAGCTCCAGGCCCGTCTTGACAGCGCGTACTCACTTGATCAGCTTATGACGGCGATCGACGGCCGCAGGACGATCCGGGCTCACGGGACGAGCGCGATGCCTGTATGGGGTGAGGTGTTCGAACAATCTCTTGAAGAGAAACCGCACACTCGGCGGATCACGCTTCTCCACCTCCAGACATTGGCTGAGTATCTGCAGGCCATTCAGAGTGCGCCCGGCTCTCGCTGATCCGGATCTTTGAGAGAAAGGCTGCATGGCTCAGCCGTTGCGGAGCTTCTCATGAGAAGCGAAACGGCCTTCAGTTTAAGAGGCATGACACGGAACGGCCAGATCCTAGGCGGGGGTTGTTAGTTCAGTGGCAATCTTCACGGAAACCAGAGTGCTTCCCGTCAGTTCCTACCGGCCAAGTCGGGAGACGCTCGCCGTGGCCGCAGCGCTTCTCCGAGAGGGGTGGCCTGTGGCCTTCCCCACCGAGACGGTCTACGGCCTCGGGGGAGATGCCCTGAACCCCGTTGCCGTTCGCGCCATCTTCCGCGCAAAAGGGCGTCCGCCAAACAATCCCCTGATCGTCCACATTGCTGAGCCCGGGCAATTACAAGAGTTAGCCCGGAAGATTCCGCAGGTGACACACAAGTTGATTGATTGGTTCTGGCCTGGCCCCTTGACGTTGGTGCTCAAGCGCTCCCCGAAGGTCCCCTCGGAGGTCATCGGACGGCTGGATACAGTGGCCGTGCGGATGCCCGCTCACCCGGTGGCGCTGGCTCTCATCCAAGAGGCCGGGACGCCGCTCGCGGCGCCGAGCGCCAACCTCTCAGGGCGCCCGAGCCCGACCACCGCCGCGCATGTTCTTCGAGATCTCAATACAAGAATTCCTCTGATTCTGGACGGTGGACCGACCTCCATCGGGGTTGAGTCGACGGTCCTTGATGTGACAAGCTCCACTCCGGTCCTTCTCCGGCCCGGAGGCACCACGGTAGAACAGTTGCGGGAGGTCGTCGGACGCGTTGCGCTCTCCCCGAAGGCCGCGATGCTCACACGCTCTCCCGGGACGCGCCATCGGCACTACCAGCCAAGAGTCGAAGTTGTGCTCGTCCTCCCGCGCGCCGAACTGACGGGCGTTGTCGAACAGTATTGGAGCCGAGGGCTGCGCGTGGGCCTCATCTGCTCAGAGACGGCGAGGCTTCCCCGGCGGCCAGATGTGAAGGTGCACGTCTTGCCGGAGTCGATCTCAGGCTTTGCCAAGGGACTCTTCGCCGCTATCCGGGCATTGGAGGAATCGGGCGTCGACATGATCGTGGTGCAGGGCGTTGAAGAACGCGGTCTGGGCTTGGCGGTGATGGACCGGCTCCGCCGAGCGGCCAGCCTCGTGGTGGACGAGCATGGTCAGGCCGTCGTGACGGCGTGACGATGCGGAGCCGCCTCATCGGCACCCTCAAACAGGCCAGGCGTCTGGTGGTCGCCTTCCTCGGGCTCACCGTGCTGCTCATCGGTCTGGTGATGATCGTCCTTCCAGGGCCCGCGGTGCTGGTGATCCCGATCGGCTTGGCGATCCTGGCCACGGAGTTTGTGTGGGCGCGGCGGCTTCTCGGTCGGATGAGGACCGAGGCGGAGCGGCTCAAGTCGTGGAGGCGCGGGAGAACTGAAGGATGATTCATGAGTCGATGATGAGAACGATCCGGGAGCAGGGGGCGTTCGTGCTGCTCCTGGGCTACGCGGCGGGGATGCCCGCGCTCGTCACCGTGTTCGGGGTGTGGTTTCTTCCTCAGATCGTCGTCCTCTCTGAAGGTGCCGGAGGCTGGGCGATCCCTCTCTTTACGGTTCTCACCGCAGTCTGTCTCACCCTGGCGCTGATGCCCGCGAGCGTCATGGCCGCCCTGGCCGGCGCCCTCTTCGGCATCCCCGGATCGCTTCCCGCTGTCATCTCCTATCTGCTGGCGTGTGTCGCGGCCTTCGAGATCGTACGGCGCTCTGTTCAGCCCGCGGTGCAAGCAGCCGTGCGGCGATCCGCCAGGGGCCGGGCCATTCAAGAGGAGCTCCAACAGGCCACGCTCAGGATCATCATCCTCAGCCGCCTCTCGCCCGGGCTCCCCTTTGCGCTGATGAACGTGGTGCTGGGCGTCTCCCCCGTGGCGCGATCCACGTACCTGTGGGGAAGCCTTCTCGGGATGTTGCCGCGCACCCTCGTCGGGGTCGTCATTGGAGCAGCGGCCCAGGCCGGGCTCGCCGCGTGGAAGGAAGGACAGGTCCCTCGCACCCCGGAGGGAATCTTGGGTCTGGCCCTGCCGATCCTCGCCGTGATCGGAGTGGTCGGGCTCGGCTGGTACGGAGGCAAGGCGATCCGGCGGGCCTGTCTGCGTCCGGCCTGTTCCCGCGCGACGGCAGGCAAGGGCTCTCAGGGGAGTCCGTATGCGATCCCGGTGGCTCCTGAACCGGGTGAAGAGCGAAGCTGAACAGCCCGCTGCCTCCAACTTTCCCAGTGAAGAACGGACTCCTTCACGCAGAGACCATGAGGATAGAATAGCTAGCAAGCGCACGAACGATCCAATCTTCGTGCAGTCGCGAAGAGAGCCACGCTCCGAGTGGTGCGCCGAGGAGCACTCCAATAGTGAGCGCGACGGGCCGTCTCACCCCTCGATGAAATGCGCCGGTCGCAACATGGACGAGGCTCCCTGCCAGTGCCATGACCGCGAGGGTGAATTGCGATGTTGCCGTCGCAATGTGAACTGGAAAGCAAAGAAGCTGAGAACTTCGGGATCGTCGGAGTCGACTGACAGCAGCGGATCCCGTGGTAGTGTACCGGGCGCACAGAACTGATCAACTTAGAATAGCCGAGGTGAATCAGGAGGGAGTTAGCGCGTGAAGCTGTAGATTCGTTTACGAACACACCACTTGCGAACTTCTTCGAGGAGGATCATCGCGGGTCGGAAGAGGAGCAGTCGCCAATAGCCTCTCCCTTCGTAGCCTGGGCGGGGTGCGATCGCGCTCTATTATGATAGGATATCCGTGATGGCAAAAAAGAATCCCCACGCAGTGGCGGCAAGGCGCGATGGGCAGAACTGTCTCACGAAAAACGCAGGGAGTGATGCGAAAAGCGATCCTGGTGCGTTGGCAAAAAAGAAAAGCGAGCTAGGACTCTCACGGACATGACAGCTCAGGTTCTACCAAACGTGGTGCCCCAGCGGCTGATTGGCGTTGGGCTATACACCGTCGCGGAAGCCGCTCGCCTGACGCGCGTGCCCCCGGCCAGAATACGCCGTTGGATCAGAGGCTATCGATACAAGTACGCCGCTGATCGCGAGGCTCGCTATTCGCCTCCCGTGTTTCCATCAGAGATCGTACCAATCGAAGGTGCGCGATCGCTCAGCTTCCTGGACCTCCAAGAGATTAGATTTGTGGACGCCTTTCGAAGACGTGGTGTGAGTTGGAAAACGCTGCGACTCGCGCATGAGCGCGGGCAAGCACTTGTGCATAACAGTCACCCGTTCGCGACAGGAATGTTCTGGACTGACGGCCGTGCGATCCTTTTGGAGCTTGCAAAAGGCGACGTTGCGCTCCTCGATATTATTCGAGGCCAACTTGCATTTAAGAGGATCATTGAACCGTACCTTTCACAACTGGATTTTGAACACGACCAAGCAATTCGCTGGTGGCCGATGGGGAAAAATCGTCGAGTAGTCATAGACCCGAAACGAAACTTCGGGCAGCCTATTGTAAGCAAGGAAGGCGTGCCAACAGCTGTACTGGCGAAAGCCTATCGAGTTGAACGATCGGTGGTAAAGGTCACTAGATGGTTCAAGGTTGAGGAGAAATCAGTCCGAGACGCCGTAGCGTTTGAGCGCCGCCTCGCCGCGTGAGATTTTTCTTAGACAATACCCTCCCTCCCCCTCTCGCTGAAGCACTTCACGCGCTCTGCAGATCCGACAGTCATGAAGTTCGACATCTCCGAGATCGATTCCAGCCGGACACCGATGACGTCGTGTGGATCAACACGCCTGCCCAGGAAGGCGACTGGATCATTATTTCTGGCGATCCTCGGATCACGAAAAATCCGCATGAACGCGTCGCGTGGCTGACTTCCGGTCTCACGGCGTTTTTCCTCAAACCCGGCTGGTCCAATCTGCAATTCTGGGTGCAGGTTTCCAAACTTGTCTATTGGTGGCCCCGGATTATGACTGAAGCTGAGAGGGCGCGTTCAGGATCAGGATTTTTGATTCCGGTCAAAGGCAACGAAATCGAGAGGATTTAAATGAGGTCCCTCACCGGGATCGTGCAGGACCTCGCTAGCGCGTGCCGAAGAGTCGCCTGCGAACACACCACTTGCGGACTTCTTCGAGCAGAATCATCGCGGGCGGGAAGAGGAGGAGCAATTTCCACTCCTCGAAGCCAAGCGGCGCCAAGCCAAATAGGGACGGAAACGGCGGCACGAGGATCAGCATCGCGAGAATCCCGATCTCGGCCGCGATCCCCCAGAGCACGAAGCGGTTGCTGAAAAGCCCCACCCGAAAGATCGACTCCCGATCCGCGCGGCAGGCGAAGACGTTGCCGACCTGGGTGGCCACGATCCCGGCCAGCGTCATCGTGGTCGCGCGCTGGTAGAGCTCTCCGGCGGCGGCCATCGGCAATCCAGGTCGCCAGCCCGCGACCCAGTACGTCCAGAAGAACGCCAGAAGCGAGAGCGCTGCCTCGGCCGCGCCGAGGAACGCATACGCGCGCAGGAGGCGTTTCGGCCCAAGCAGCCGCTGGCTCTTTGGCCGCGGTGGCTGGTTCATGACGCCAGGCTCGGGCGCTTCGGCGCCAAGCGCGAGCGCCGGCAGGAGATCAGTCCCCAAATCCACGGCAAGGATCTGCATGACCGTGAGGGGCAATGGAACCCCGAGGAAGACGAACGCGAGGAACGGGACCAGCTCGGGAACATTGGAGGCGAAGATGTAGGTCACGAACTTCCCGATATTGGCGTAGCTCGCCCGCCCCTGGCGGATCGCTGAGACGATCGACGCGAAGTTGTCGTCGGTGATCACCATCACCGCGGCTTCCTTCGCCACGTCGCTCCCCCGTTTTCCCATTGCGACCCCGATGTCTCCGGCCTTGAGCGCGGGCGCGTCGTTCACGCCGTCGCCGGTCACCGCGACCACTTCGCCGAGCGCTTTGAGCTCTGAGACAATCGCGAGTTTGTGAGACGGAGAAGTCCTGGCAAAAAGCACTCCGGGCTCAACGAGAAGCCGTCGGAGCGCGTCTCTGGAAAGTCGTTCAACTTCTTCTCCCGTGACCACCTTTTCCACCGGCAGCCCGATCTGGCGGGCGATCGCTTTTGCCGTCAGCCCATAGTCACCCGTGATCATCACGACGCGAATCCCGGCCCGCTGGCAGAGGGCCACGGCTTCCGGGGCCTCGGGCCGTGGCGGATCCCAGAGCGCGGCGAGACCCAGAAAGTTCAGCTCGCGCTCGACCGCGCTTGCAGCCGCTCCGGTCAGACTCGTGGGGATTGACCGGGAGGCGACAGCCAGAATACGCAGCCCCTCACCTGCCATCCGGTCGTGGTCAGCGAGAATCGCGCGGCGAAGCTCGTCGGTCAACGCGACGGTGTCCCCTCGCCAGCGGATCGTCTCGCAGAGCGCCAGCGTCTCCCTGGGCGCGCCCTTGACGTACGCGACCGCGCCATCGCGCTCAGCGTGAACGAGCGTCATCCGCTTCCGAAAGGAATCAAACGGATACGGAGCGATCAACTCGTGGGCCTGTCGGAGCTTCTCCGGCTCGATGCCGGCCTCTGCCGCGACTCGAAGGAGCGCGACCTCAGTCGGGTCTCCGTGATCAAGCGTCGCCTGCGAGGCAAGCACAGCGGCCTTGAGCAACTCCAAGACGTCGGTAGAACTCTCCGCCGGGAGCTCGCTCATCGCAAGGGTCCGGCCCGAGACCCAGAGGACTCGCGCCGCCATCCGGTTCTGCGTGAGGGTGCCGGTCTTATCCGTGCAGATCACCGTGGTGGCCCCCAACGCCTCCACTGCCGAGAGTCGCTTCATCACGCTGCCCTGGCGAGCCATGCGCTGAACACCGAGAGCGAGCGCGAGCGTCAGCGTGGGGAGCAAGCCTTCCGGGACGTTAGCGACGATGACGCCCAGGGCGAAGAGAAATCCCTCAGCAAGAGGAAGGACTCCGGTGGCGACGCCGAGAAGGAAGAAGCCGATGCCGAATGAGATCGCCAGGAGTGTCACGACTCGGGTGACCCGCACCATCTCGATCTGAAGCGGGCTCGGCTCCTCAACCACGGCCTGGGTGAGGTGGGCGATCGTCCCGATCTCCGTCGTCATCCCCGTCGCGGTGACGACACACGTCCCGCGCCCTGCGACGACACCAGTTCCGGCGAAGAGTAGCTCGTGCCTCTCGAGGTGCGGCACCGTATCACGCTCATCACCGATCTCAGCGAGCTTGAAGACCGGGTGCGACTCTCCGGTGAGCGCGCTCTGATCCACTCGGAGGCCCTCGGCGCTCATGAGCTGGCCATCGGCCGGAACCTGGTCCCCCTCCTCAAGGCGCACAAGATCTCCGGGAACAAGCTCAACCGTCGGCAGACGCGCCTCCGCTCGGTCTCGGAAGACAATGATCTCGTGAGGGAGAAGCTCCTGCAGCGCTTCAACCGCGCGCTCAGCTCGATACTCCTGGAAGAAGCTGAAGGAACCGTTGATCACGATCACGATAAAAATCGCCCAGCCAAGCTGGGGCATGCCGGCCAGGAGGGCCAACGCGCCCCCAACCCAGAGCAGGATCGCGAAGAAGCTCGTGAACTGCTCGAGGAAACGTAATACCAGCGAGCGGCGACGGACGCGCTCGATCCGGTTGGCACCACACGCTTCGCGACGGCGCTCGGCCTCGGCAGCCGTGAGCCCCATTGGCCGAGAGCCGAGAAGGGCAAGAAGATCAGCAGCCGGGAGGGGGCCCTCGCCCGCGGTCTCTTCGACCGAGGCGAAGAGCTTCACAAGTCCTTCTCGTGTTGTTACTCCGCGGGCCCGGTCGAGAACACCCGGGATACGAAGGCAGGCGATCAGCCGACTCGCCAGCCTGATCGCGCGGCCACTCTCGCTTATTGGCGCGGTGAGCAGCACCGCGGTCTCTGCCGGGCTCACACCTGGGAGCAAGACCGGTGCATGAGGAAGGTGGATCCAGCGGAGGGTAATGCTCCCACCCGTGCCAGTCAGCGAATGAACCAACGCGACTGCTGGAACCGGTTGGAGCACGCCGGGTTTTTCTGCGAGGTCGAGGCTCAGGGTCCGGAGCAGATCGTCGAGCGAGCCGGCCTCAGGCCCCAGAGTCATCGGGTCGCCGGTCAGGTTTGGCGAAAGACGGAGTGGAGCCATCGCTGACTAGTGCCGATAAGCGTCGCATCCCTGCGTTCAGTGTTCTGGGGACAGGGGCTAGGGGTCAGGGGTCCGCAACGGCTGATCGAACAAGCCCCAGGCCCCTGGCCCCGGACCCCAAATTGGCTCGCTTCTCGCCACGGCACCAGTGTGGCAGCGAACCCAAAGTCCGACCGAAATCTCCAGACTCTTGGCGAATACGCACTCTCGTGAGCGAATCATGCGACACGCTTACTCGCTGAGAACGCGAAGGACGTCAACGATTGACACGATCCCGACCAGCACTCGGCCGTCAAGCACCGGCATCGCGCCAATCCGGCGCTCGCGGAAGATGCGGGCAGCCAATCGAAGCGGCATGTCAGGCGAGAGCACAAAGACGGGGCGGGTCATGATCTCGCTCACCGGGAGATGGTCGTCACGCGCCTCGCGGAGGTCTCGATCGGAGACAATGCCGGCCAGGAGATTTTCTTCGTCAAGCACTGGCAGATGCCGGATGTGGGCCTGCCGCATCTGTCGCCGAGCCATCTTGACCGATTGCCCGGGCGCGGAGGTCACCACCGGTTTCACCATCACCTCCGTCACCGTCCAGTCCATTATTCGGGATCGTGAAGTGTGAAAAGTGAAGCGTGAAGAGTTTTAGAACGAGCCTCGTTTCACTCTTCACTCCTCGCCTTTATCCCCCACGCTTTGCTTCGCGTAGCGAAGCAGTGGGGGGCAGCGTGAGGAAAAAAAACGAGCGAGGGACCGTGAGGGTGATGGTCCGCCACCACGAACAACTTCATGGTGGTGTGGGGTGTTCACCAAGGCCATCTCCTCGAGGGACTTGGGAATGCCCTGCGCCGGCCCCCGCTCGAAATCTGCCGGTCCCCGGCTTGCGATACCGGATGCGGGAATCGAGATTTGGGATCGGAAATGCGAACCCCGAACCCCGACCCCCGATTCCGGGGACCGGCATTGGGAGAAGGGCAACTACTCCTCTTTAATCGGAATGGTGGTGCCCTTTGCCGAAGGCGTCTTGGGCAGCTTGACGGTGAGCAGGCCGTTCTTGAAGGTCGCATTCACCTTCTCAGCGTCCACTGACACCGGTAGTCTGATGCTGCGCGCAAAAGCCCCGTATGAGCGCTCCATCCGATGATAGTGCTCGCCCTTCTCCTCCTTCTCCTGCTTCTTTTCCCCCTTGATGGTCAGAAGGTCTCCTTGAAGCGCGATTTCGATCTCCTTCGGCTCCAATCCAGGAACCTCGGCCTTGACTACGATGGCCTCCTTCGTCTCGGAAAGGTCCAACGCTGGAGCCCACTCCGTGATGGCCGGCAGCTCGTCCCACTTCAAATCAAAGAAGCGGTCGAAGACACGGTCCATCTCCTTCCTGATTGAGGTTAGCCCAGTCCAAGGTGCCAAAGCCTGCATGACATCTCACCTCCTTTCAAATGTGAACGGCAGATCTTTCCTCTAAATTGAGCAGCAACCGCAGTGCCAGACTGAAGTGACGAGAATTCAGCCGGTTAGGGAACTGCAATCGCAACGAGGTGAGGCAGGATCGCCTCGTATGGGGCACGGCCGCCTCGATCAAAGTGGGCAGTCAGCAGTCAGCGGCCAGCTATCAGCCCACAATTCGTTTATTTCGAAAGTGGCATGATCGCTGGCATTGCACTTGCTGGTTAGTGAGACGAGGTTTTGAACAATGACTGCCACGACAACAAGCCAGCTCCCCACGAGCGTGACGCTCAAGGACGGAAGCATTGTCACGCTTCGACCGATCCGCTCCGAGGATGAGTCCGAGCTGACCGCTTTCTACGCGAGGCTGAGCCCGGAGAGTGCGTACCAACGCTTCCACACGCTGATGGCTCGGCTCCCTCCTGACTGGGCGCATTTCCTCGCCAATGTGGATTACGGGCGTCGGATGGCGATCGTGGCGGTCGATCCCGAAGATCGGTTGATCGCAGTGGCTCGCTATGACTACACCGAGCTCTCCGAAGACGCTGAAGTCGCCATCGTCGTTCAAGACCAGTGGCAGGGGAAGGGCCTCGGCACGAAATTGATGACCGAGCTACTCAGGTCCGCGGGGGCAAAAGGGATTGTCAGGTTTCGGGCGTATGTCCTCGCTGACAATCACCGGATGCTCGACATGTTCACTCGAGTCACCCGGGTGCTGGAGCGGCACACTGAGAGGGGGATTACTTCACTTCTTCTCGCCCCCCTTCCCCGAACGGAACCCGTCGGCCGTCGTTAGGCGCTCAGCGTGGCGCTACGACGCTGCGACATATAGTAGCGCTCACCGGAGCAGGCGCGACAGAGGGTGAGCCCGTCTGAG
>DATEAO010000262.1:0-2643 GCA_035288345.1 Candidatus Methylomirabilota bacterium
CGGTCACGGTCCAATCATAGAAGAGTTAGTGTGTCTTGGGAAGATAGCGTCCCGTCTCGGCGCTGCCGCTAAGCCCGGCGGGGCCCGCCGGCGGGGCCGCGTCCTGCCCTTCCCTTCCCGGCGTCAGGGCTCGGCCAGATGTTACAGCGCGGATGAAGTGCCGGTCAAGGGCGATATTGACGCCGCGTGATATAATTCCTCTGTTTCGCCTCCAGGGATAAGTCATGGCTTCTGATCGGATCATCATTCGCGGCGCCCGCGGGCATCACTCAATTCGCCTATGAGGGGGAGCATGTATGGCTCGTGAATTTACGGTGGTTATTGAACAGGATGAAGAAGGCTATCTCGTCGGAAGCGTGCCTGAAATCAAGGGGTGCCATACCCAGGCGAGATCTCTTGACGAGCTAATTGTTCGGATTCGGGAAGCCATTCTGCTGTGCCGTGACGTGGAAGGCGAGCAGGATGAGCCGAGTCTAAAGCTGATCGGGATTCAGCGGGTTTCAGTGTGAGCAGGCTTCCAAGCCTGCGCGCCGAAGAGGTGATCATGGCGTTGCGTCGGGGCGGCTTTGAGATCGGTCGTCAAAGAGGAAGTCATGTGTCGGGTGAAAATCTCGGGCAGGCCTCCTTCGGAAAATCATTCGCGATGCAGAGCTGAGCCGCGAGGAGTTCTTGACGCTCTTGCGAGGATAATCGTGGCTTCTGATCGGATCATCATTCGCGGCGCGCGCGAGCACAACCTCAAGAACATCGATCTCGAGATCCCGCGGGACCAGCTCGTTGTGATCACCGGGCTCTCGGGATCGGGGAAGTCCACGCTCGCGTTCGATACGCTCTACGCCGAGGGGCAGCGCCGCTATGTCGAGTCGCTCTCCGCCTACGCCCGGCAGTTCCTGGAGCAGATGGAGAAGCCTGATGTGGACTCCATCGAAGGGCTCTCGCCCTCCATCTCGATCGAGCAGAAGACGACCTCGAAGAACCCGCGCTCCACGGTCGGCACGGTCACTGAGATCTACGACTACCTTCGCGTGCTCTTCGCGCGCGTTGGAGTGCCCCACTGCCCGAAGTGCGGGCGGGTCATCGCGGCCCAGACCGTCCAGCAGATGGTTGACCGGGTGCTCGCGCTTCCTGAGGGAACCAGGCTCGTCGTCCTTGCGCCGGTGGTCCAGGGCAGAAAGGGGGAGTACAAGAAGCTCTTCTTCGACCTGCGTCGTCAGGGATATGTTCGGGTTCGAGTCAATGATCGGTTGCGCGAGCTGACGGAAGAGATCGAGCTGGACAAGAATAAGAAACACACAATCGAGGTGGTCGTGGACCGCCTGATCGTGAAGGCCAGCATCGGCACGCGGCTGGCGGATTCTCTGGAGACCGCGCTCCGGTTGGCTGAGGGCGTGGTGCTGGTGGAGCCACAGAACGGAGCCGGCATGCTCTTCTCGGAGCGGTTGGCGTGCATCCGCTGCGGCGTGAGCTTCCCGGAGATCTCGCCGCGCATGTTTTCGTTCAACAACCCCTACGGGGCATGCGCTGAGTGCGGAGGGCTCGGCACGCGGTGGGAGCTTGATCCAAGCCTGGTGGTCCCGAACCCGAATCGCTCGATTGCCCAAGGAGCGCTCGCGCCGTGGGCCAATCGGGAGTCCGCGTACTTCCGGCAGACGATGCAGCTCCTGTCGAAGCGCCATCGCTTCAGCCTCGAAACGCCCTGGAAGAAGCTGAAGAAGGAAGTCCAGAACGTAATCCTTCACGGAAACGGCGGGAGCGGAGGCTTCGAGGGCGTGCTCAAGGTGCTGGACCGGCGCTACCGCGAGACAAGCTCTGAGGAGATGAGGCAGGAGATCGAGCGCTTCATGTCGCTTCGTCAGTGCCCGAGCTGCGAGGGGCAGAGGCTCAGACCCGAGAGCCGGTCTGTGCTAATTCACGGGGAATCGATCGCTCAGATCTCAGAGCTGTCGATCAAGGAGGCCGCGAAGCTCTTCGATGAGCTGACGCTGAGCGAGCGGGAGCTGGCCATTGCCAGGCGCGTGCTCAAAGAGATTCGCGAGCGACTCGGCTTCCTCCAGAATGTCGGGCTCGAATACCTGACCCTTGACCGCGCGTCCGCGTCGCTCTCCGGCGGCGAAGGGCAGCGGATTCGCCTCGCCACCCAGATCGGCTCCAGCCTGGTCGGCGTGCTCTACATCCTCGATGAGCCGTCCATCGGTCTCCACCAGCGCGACAACCGACGGCTGCTTGCCACGCTGAAGCGGCTTCGTGATCTCGGGAACACCGTGTTGGTCGTGGAGCACGACGAGGAGACGATCCGCTCCGCGGATTACGTCATTGACCTCGGCCCCGGCGCCGGTGAGCAAGGGGGAGAAGTTGTCGCGGTGGGGACACCGGACGAGATCGTCGCGAACAAGAAATCCCTGACCGGACGCTATCTCGCGCGAGAGCTTCAGATCCCGACCCCGAAGATTCGGCGGCGTCCGAACGGGAAGTTTCTCACGGTCCATGGCCCGCGCGAGCACAATCTGAAGGGGATGCCTGTCAAAATCCCGCTCGGTACACTGACCTGCATCACCGGGGTCTCGGGCTCGGGGAAATCGACCCTTGTCAATGACATCCTCTATCGGGCGCTCGCCCAGATGCTCTATCGCGCTCAGGAGCGTC
>DATEAO010000263.1:0-4406 GCA_035288345.1 Candidatus Methylomirabilota bacterium
GCGGACCAAGGACGTTCGTCTGGAGGGAAATGTCACCGCCACATCTGAGCAAGGAAGCAGCCTGCAGACGCAACTGCTCGACTGGTCCGCCGAGGATCGACGGCTCTCCACTCCATCACCTGTCACCCTGGTCAAGGGTGGGCTGGTCAGTCGGGGAGTGGGGATGGAGGCGGAAACCAACCTCGAACGGGCAAGGCTCCTCAGTCGTGTCCAGTCGCAAGTGAGTCGCGGCAGCGCCGGGCTGGCAAGTAAGGACCCTCCCATTCCGGGCAAAGGAGGAACTCGATGAGCCGTCGCACTTGGATCGCGGCGGTCATGGTGGTGGTAGACCTTGGCCTGCTGCTCGGATCTGGACTCGCACAGGAGAAGCAGAAGGGGAATAAGCCGATCACGATCACCTCGGACCTCCTTGAGGTGAACCGGAAGCTTCACTCCGCAGTTTACACAGGCAATGTCATGGCCGATGACAAGGACCGAGGGATGGTCATTCTTTCCGACAAGATGGAGTTCCTCTTCGATGACAAGATGGAGCAGATCGAGAGGGGGCTCGCTACTGGGAACGTGAGGATCACCGCAGGGGACAGACGGGCTACATGCGACCAGCTCGAGTTGTTTCCCCGGGAAGACAAGGCGGTCCTCACGGGAGACCCCAGGGTGTGGCAGGACAATGATCTGATCAGCGGTACGAAGATCACCATTTTCCTGAAGGAGGACAGGGCGATCGTTGAGGGCAGTCCCTCAAAGCGCGTGACGGCCATCCTCTATCCCAGGTCTGAGGGGACGGAGAAGGCGAAATCAGGAGCGACTGGTGAGGTTGACAAGCCGACTGAAGCGAAGTAGGGGCCCTGAACCAGGATGGAGCGGACCCTTCGGACAGAGAACCTGGTCAAGTCGTTCAGGGGCCGGACGGTGGTCAACGGCGTCAGCATCAGGCTCAAAGCCGGAGAGGTGGTCGGTTTGTTGGGCCCGAATGGCGCGGGGAAGACGACGACCTTCTACATGGTCCTCGGCTTGCTCAAGCCGGATCGCGGGCGGGTCCTCTTAAATGGGGAGGATGTCACGGGCTTCCCGGTCTACAAGCGGGCCCGGAGGGGACTGGGATTCCTCCAGCAGGAGTCGTCGATTTTCCGCAGGCTGACGGTGGAACAGAACCTCATGGCGATCCTCGAGATCCTCGACCTGGACAAGGAGGAGCGACAGCAGCGGCTCGAGAGCCTGCTCCAGGAGCTCGACCTGACGCATCTTGCCAAGAGCAAGGCCTATACGCTCTCGGGCGGTGAACGCCGCCGGGTGGAGATCACGCGATCCCTCGTGACGTCCCCCGATTTCATGCTGCTGGACGAGCCGTTCGCGGGGATCGACCCCATCGCCGTGGCCGATATCCAGAGCATCATCGCGCGGCTGAGGGAGAAGGGGATCGGAGTGCTCGTGACCGATCACAACGTCAGGGAGACGTTGCAGATCGTGGACCGCGCCTATCTGATCTACGAAGGACAGGTGTTGGTCTCAGGGACCGCCCACGACCTGGCATCCGATGAGCGGGCCAGGGAGATCTACCTTGGCGAACGATTCAGCTTGTGAGGACGGCACACGCCATGGCCTTTGAGACGAAGCTCAGTCTGCGACAGACGCAGAAGATGGTCATGACGCCGATGCTGCAGGAAGCCATCAGTCTCTTGCAGCTCTCGCGGCTGGAGATACTCCAGGTTCTCCGCCAGCAGGTGGAGGAGAATCCGGTCATGGAAGAGGTGATGGAGGGGACCGAGGAGCTCGAGGACTTGCCAGAGGTGAAAGCCGTTGCCGAGGAGCCGATAGCCGAGAGCAACGGCGAGGGCTCGGCCCCGGACATCGATTGGGAGAGCTATCTTCAGGACGCCTCAGACTATCGGCCTTCCATCCAACGGGAGCAGATCGACCGGTTCGACGGGGAAAGCTTACTCACGAGAGCAAGCTCGCTGCAGGACCATCTCCTCTTCCAGCTTCACCTGACCGCCCGGGACCCAGACCTCCTGGGCCTCGGTTCCCTCATCATCGGGGAGCTGGACGACAACGGGTATCTCCGTAGCAGCGTGGAGGAGCTGGCGTCACTGGCCGGCGCCGCCCAAGAGTCGGTCGAGGCGGCGCTCCGGTTGGTTCAAAGTTTTGACCCCACCGGGGTGGGGGGGCGCGATCTCCGGGAGTGCCTCCTGATTCAGCTCAGAGCCCTACCGGAGCGCCATGAGGTGACAGAGGCTATCGTCACAGATCACCTTCACGAGCTGGAGCGGCACCAGCTAGGCAAGATCGCCGATGCCCTCGGGGTCTCGCTCAAAGAAACCCAGGAGGCGCTGACGCTGATCGCCTCTCTGCAACCGAAGCCCGGAAAGAACTTCAGCGGCGAGGAGCCCCGTTACATCACGCCTGATGTGCATATCCTCAAGATCGATGGACGCTTCGTGGTCACGCTGAATGAAGAAGGGCTCCCCCGACTCCGGATCAGCCCGTATTACCGGGAGATCCTGTCGAAGCGAGGGCTCGTCCCGCGGGAGGCGAGGGATTATGTCGAAGAGAAGATGCGGTCCGCGCTCTGGTTCATCCGCAGCATTGAGCAGCGGAAACGCACGCTCTTGAAAGTCACCGAGAGCCTTGTGAAGTTTCAGATGGCTTTTCTCGAGCACGGGATTTCTCACCTGAAGCCGCTTACGTTGCGGGAAGTGGCGGATGACATCTCGATGCATGAATCGACCGTCAGTCGGGTCACCACCAACAAGTATGTCCAGACCCCCCAGGGGCTGTTCGAGCTGAAATACTTTTTCCACCGTGGAGTTCCATCGACCGCTGGCGAGACCGTCTCTTCGCTCAAGGTGAAGGACTTGGTCCGTCGATACCTGACGGGAGAGGACTCCCATAAGCCCCTCAGCGATCAAAAGATCGTCGAAATCCTGGCGAGGGTCCACGGTGTGGAGATCGCTCGTCGAACGGTGGCCAAGTACCGCGGTCAGCTCAAGATCCCCTCATCCAATCAACGTCGCCAAATCTGACCGGGCACTTCTTCTGTCCGACGAGGAGCCAGCGCATGCAGATTACCATCACTGCCCGCAACCTCGAGATCACGGAAGCCCTCAGACGCTACGCGGAGGAGAAGGTCGCCCGCTTGCAGAAGTTCGTGGACCAGATTCCCTCTGCCCACGTCATCCTCTCGATCGAGAAGCACCGGCAGATCGCTGAGGTCACCCTCCGGGTGCGGGAGCTCACCATCCGGGGGGAGGAGTCGAGCGACAACCTGTACTCCGCCATTGACTTGGTGGCAGACAAGATCGAACGCCAGATCCTTCGCTACAAGGAGAAGATCGTAGGGCACTCCGGTCGAGGCTCGGGGCGATCGCGGTCCCGGGATGAGACCTCACCAGTTGAGGCAGAACCCTTCTCGGACGATGGCCTCCGCATCGTGAGGACCAAACGTTTCGCCATGAAGCCTCTGGCCCCTGACGAGGCTGCCGTTCAGATGAACCTACTAGGCCACAACTTTTTCGTGTTCCGAAACTCCCGCACCCAAGAGGTCAACGTCCTGTATCGGAGACAAGATGGGGACTACGGATTGATCGAGCCCAAGGACTAGTGCCGTTCCAACTATTACGCCAAAAGGGTGAGGCTAGGGAGAGCGATAGTTCTTAGCAGGGTTGCTGCCGGCGATTAGCCGCAACAAGTTGGGACGGCACTAGGTCGCTGCCGATCTGCGGTGAACAGCCCGGTGTGCTCCTCGGACCCACGCGCACACAACTCCGGCCGGCCGCATCGGCAGGTTATCCCTTTCGAATGGCGGTGTATCACTCGAGGGACGGCGTTGGAAGCGTCGCAAGATCACGAATATGAGGGACGCGGTCGGGTGAAGGCGGCCGAGGTCGTGATCATCACCGGGATGTCCGGAGCCGGCAAGAGCCAGGCGATCAAGTGCCTGGAGGACATCGGGTTTTTCTGCATCGATAACCTGCCCACCACACTGATCCCCACCTTCGTCCGGCTCTGTACGCAGTCGGAGCACGGCATCGCGCGCGTAGCCCTCGTCATCGACGTCCGAGAGGGGGAGTTCCTGAGCTCGCTCTTCGACATCCTGGCGATGCTGAGGGCGGAAGGCCACGCCGTGAAGATCGTCTTCCTGGATGCGAGCAATGAGGCCCTCGTGCGGCGCTTCAGCGAGAGCCGACGTCCGCACCCCCTGGCTGCCGGAAAGTCAGCTTTGACGGGGATCGTCGTTGAGCGGCAGATGCTGGCTCGTCTCCGCGAGGAGGCGGACCTCATCATCGATACAAGCACCCTGACCATTCACGAGCTGAAGCGGTTTCTCTCTCAGGCGTTCTTGGTTCAGGAGCCCACGTCCAGGATCGCCCTCTCGCTGGTCTCCTTCAGCTATAAGCACGGGCTCCCGT
>DATEAO010000264.1:0-3207 GCA_035288345.1 Candidatus Methylomirabilota bacterium
GGGTTCCCTGGGCCCTCAACCAGCGTTCGATCTGTTCCCGGTCATTGTCACTGAGGCTGAGCGCTGGGAGTGAGGCGGGCATGATGCAGCATACGCGGATCTCGTCCGGTTGTCCAGTTATTTGTTGGACACTACACTAGCTCTAAACAGCACTGCGACGTTCTCGGAGGACTCTTCCGTCGTTTCAAAGCAAACCGCCTAATGCGATTGCTCCTCGCTCAACGTCGACGTCGTCCGCGAGCTTTTCTTGCCTCCAAGCGGTGGGCGATCATAAGAAGGTTATTGGCGAGAACAGCGGCAGCTACAAACAGCTCGAACCTCTCCTCACCTTCCAGTAGACATCGGTTCATACCGCGGCCGCGAAATAGAACCGAGATACGGCCTTCGATGCCTGCCCGGAAACGTTGTCCCTCTCGAAACTCCTTGGTCTTTTCCAGGGCTTGTCGTTCGGGAGTCTTTCGACCCCCGCGATAAGGAACGGACACCACTGGGATACCGGCCTTCTCACAAAGCTCGAGGTTGGCTTCACTGTAGAAGCCGCGGTCCGCTGCATATACTTCGGGAGCCGTTCCAAACACCTCTCGATGTCGTTGCAACGAATCCGCCACTTGACGCTCGTCCGGGGGATTGCCCTTCAGCACTTGATAGTCGGTGATGAGTCCCAGCGCGCTTTCTGCCAGGAAAATCTTCCGGCCGAACTCAACCGGTTTGGCAACTTTGCCCCGCTTGATGATCGCGGTGTGGGGTTCAAAGATGGAGACGATTTTTTCCTCGGCCGTTAACTTCTCTTCCTTCAGGACTCGACGACGGGTCTGACCCATCACTCGTTCCGCTAATTCGCAGAAGTGAAGGATTCGTTCTCGCAGCTGCTTCGCTCTCGTCGCCTTCCTTGCGTCGAGATTCTGGACGTTACCGAGTCTCTCCGCTACCCTTCGCGACCTGTCAACCACCTCCTGGGTGACCTGGGGCAGATCCTGGTACTTGCGACGCTGTTGACGCTGACGCTCTTGGCGATCCATTCGCTGGAGTTCCTGCATCCGCCGCCGCGCCCGTCGGCAGCGGTTCGGAAAGCCTTCCACCAAATTCGGAACGATCTCTCCGACTCGCTTCACCAGGCGCGTGAGCACTCGCACACAGTCCCACAACAGACCCCCATCCGTCGGATAGTGGATGTTGCTTTCTACCACCGTGCTATCCACACGAAGCTTTTTGCCGTCTTCGATTCCCATCTTCACCGCCGCTTGTACCACCACCTCGTTCAGCTCGCGCAGGGTCTCTGGCCGAAGACGCTGGAACGCTCGATGGAAGGCGTGGTGCGAGGGAACCGCGTCGCTGTAGAACTCGGTGAACTGGCGCATGGTCAAACCATCCGCGATGCGCTCCTGGAGGTCCCGCAAATCGCAGTTCTTCACCCGCTGTAAGACAAACGCGCGCAGTACCCTCCCAGCGCTCAGCCCGTCGCGTCCCGTCTGCGGTCGTTTCAGCCCTCGAACCAGATCTTGGTGAACTCTTTCCATCAGTTCGTCATGCTCGTCGAGCAAGTCCGAGATGCTCTGCAGGATCGGATCCAAAACGACACCCTGACGTTCGAACTCCAAATCGGCGAAGCTCTTCTGCGCCATGGCCACTCGCGTCATGACTTCGGACCCTCCGTTCCGCCTCGAGCTGGAGATCCTCGTCGATGTTTTCTCTCTCGCTTGAGCGCTCGGGCATACCGCTCGGCTGCCTCGTGGAGCAACCCCTGAAGCCGGCGACCGTTCTCGAGTGCTCGCTCGACTTCCGGCGTCAGCTCCTCCGGAATATAGAGACCGAATCGACGCTCGTTCACTCGACCGAACAACACGAAACTCGGATGGTGCTCACCCTGCTCGCACGCCGAACACCGCTCTCGAATGCACGGAGTTCGCCGCCGACTCAGTGATCCCAGTGCGGCAGGCCACAAGTCCCCGATTTTTTCCGTGAACCAACGCTTTACCTCTTCGGTCGATTCGGTTTTGCTTCCCACATAGTATATCTGTCATATACCAGACATACGTGTCAAGAACTTTCTATTAACCAGTTTAGTATCAATAAATTAAGTGCTATCGAGACAGAAACTAGCTAGCTCAGCCCTGCTGAAGGGGACCCCGCGTTTGTAGATTTCAAGCCTTCTCCAGCGCCCAGGATGGCACGAACGCAGCATTCAGCCTGAAGCTGATTTGCTGCGGAAGAGCATCTAGGCAGCCCGTTTGGGAGTATCCTTTGGATCCGGCCAAGATCGCCTTGACCAGCGCTTCGGGTGTGTAGCCCCAAAGCACGGTCGACCACGGACCTAGTTCCAGAACGAGCACAGGGGGCCGGCGCGACGTGGAACATGCCTTCGCGCCAAGAATGACCTTCAGCTCCGCCCCTTCCGCGTCGCACTTGAGAAAGTCCACCGCCGGAGTTCTCTGTTTGCTCAGGAAGCTGTCGAGGCTTGTCGCCACGCAAGGAATGTTTCTCGTCGAGTAGGGAAGCGGAGCCAGTGAAGACATTCCTCCGTCGGCTGGAACGTGGAGCTCCGCCGTCTCGTCTCGATCGCCAACAGCCGCTGGGATGACTTGGAGCTGTGGATAGACCCGCGCAGCGATCTCCAAGAGGTGGTAGGCGGTCGGATTGGGCTCGAACGCGTACACAGTCCCCTCCGGACCCACGAGCTCCGCCAGAAGCGTGCTGTACCAACCCACGTTGGCACCGATGTCGATCGCACAGTCGCCAGGTCGCAGCATGCTTCTGAAAAAGTGTGTTTCGCCTGCCTCGCCCCATATTTGGCCGGTTAGGAGGAGCCGCGCCAGGGGACTCGCGCCTTCGACCTCTCTCAGGACTTCTTCGAAGTGCGCCCCGGGGTTCGCGGTCGAAGGGCGCCGCAGGAGCTTCTGGACTTCCTCGGAACGGAAGAAACTGCACCAGACCTGGATGCGTTCCCTCAAAGGATGCGCCGAAGTCTGAAGAAACTGTCGCACCCGGCGGAGAGTTCCCGCATGGGAGCGGGGACCGGGAAGAAGACGCCCTCCGAAGGCGGCCACTCGTCGGAGTGGCTCGGGAACGCGCTCGCTGATGGCCGCGGCGGCGAGCCGGGAATACCCGCAAAACAGCTCGTCTCCGCCATCCCCGTTGAGAACCACGGTCACCTTCGGGCGCGCCAGGCGAGAGACCAGGTACGTCGGAATCGCGGACGAGTCGCCGAAC
>DATEAO010000265.1:0-4660 GCA_035288345.1 Candidatus Methylomirabilota bacterium
CATGGCCCCCATGACCGTTGCCCGGGGTCCTCGGCTGCTGCCGACTCGTGTCCGACTCTGAAGCGTCATGGGAGCCGTGCGATTCATGTCCTCCCATGCCGCATCCCATTCCGCCGCGCCTCATTAGAAACCACACGGCTCCGAACGCCAGCAGAAGCCAAATCCAGTTCGCCTGAAGAAATTCCATGGTCGTGTCCTCCTCCCGGCGAGCGCTCTGTCATTCACGACGCTCGCCTCATCACGCTTCCTCCGTTCAGCTCTTGGTGTACTTGGCAGGCGCGTTCTCGAACTGCGCCCTGCACTGCGCCGAGCAGAAGTAGTACGTCTTGCCTTGATACACCGAAGTGGCCCCAGCTTTCTTCTCCTCGATATCCATTCCGCACACCGGATCCTTCGTCATGGCTCCCTCCTTCTCTTCTGTTGATCTATCGTTAACAGCGCCCCGCCCACTACTCTCCGGTGAAGGTGACCGTCACATTGATCTCGCCCGACGCGCCGACGGAAACGGGAAGACGCTTCGCTCCCAGAAGCTCGTGCCAGACCTCGAGAGCGCGATCATGACTTCCTCCCTCGATCTCACCGCAAGGTCTTCAAGAAAGCCACGAGGTCTTCCAGATCTTCCGGTGTCATCCGCCAACGAGGCATGGCCCAGTCCAGCGAGTTGCCGGCGGGGTCGAGCCCCTCAGTGATCGCGCGCCTGATGAGGGCATCGGTGTAGGGGGCATGCTTTCTGGCGCCCTCACCTTCCTCGTGCTCCTCTTTCGTCAGCGTCTCGTAGCGGATATCCGAAGGGACGGCTCCCCCCATCATGATGGGGACACCACCTTGGCCCCTCACGCCATGGCAGAGCACGCAACCGCCTCCACGCATGCTGATCCACATGGGGCCACCCGAACTCTGGATCGGTCCCGTCCTTTCGCTTACCCCGGTGTAGTAGATCCGCTCCCCGTTCGACTCATAGCGGGCTTTTGCGTATCCTCCGGCAAACCATCCGCCCATCATTCCAGGTCCCATCATTCCGGGTCCCATCATTCCGGGAATACCGCTCGGGCCCGGGCCCCACCCGTTCGAGGGAAAGAGGAGGAGCAGACCGGTGCTGCCGAGGGCGATCAAAGTCAGACCGAGAATGAGATATCGCTTCCCCATCGCGTGCTCTCCTGCTCCGTTGGAGGTTTTACAGTAGGTCTCTTCTCTTGGCGTCGAACTCCTCTTTGTTGATCTCGCCGCGAGCGTAGCGCCGCTTCAGGATCTCCAAAGCCGTCTCTCCGCCTCCAGAAGGCTGGGCGCGAGACTGATCCACCAGCCATTTGACAAGGAAGACCGCGCCCACGATGATGAGAACCCAGAAGATCGCCATAAAGAGAAACCCAAAGGGTCCCCACCCAAATCCACCACCCATTCCCCATCCCATCATGTTGGTCTCCTCCTGTTGCGCCCCATCAGCGCACGCCGGTACTCTCGCGTCTCAGCGACCGCCGGATAGCTCCCAAGAAAAGCTTCGCTCAGCGACACCGCCGATGTTCTTTGAGACAATGTTCACGGCCCCGGCCTTGGTCGGCGCGGAGAAGACAAGCACCGCCGTCCGGTGATGGCCACTGCCTGTCGCCTGCTCCACTGCAACTGGCGGGGCTTCGACGCCATCCGGAGTCCGCAGCGCGAACGCCTCTTCGAACTTGATGCCGTCGAGCGACACTGAGTGGGTGTCCAGCACCACCTTGGCCTTCAGGGGTTCTCCGAGGGACGGCGCTGCCAGCAACGTCACAGCGACAGTCACAGGCCCCTGAGCATCGCGTTTTGTCAATCCATCCTGGGCTTCCGAGATTCCAATCGCCCAAAGGATTCCAATTATAAGTACAAGCCCCACGCGACGAAACGCACGCATCGTCAGATCCTCCCTCAATTGTTGTTTGGTTGAATACAGAGTGACCGGTGCGATTAGGAGCCGTCAGATCTTCGGAGGTGGAGTCGGCAGATCCAGAGCAAGACAAGCTGGTGCCCCAACAGAAATGGCGGATGTGCAAATCATTACACCCAGCACGAACGCCAGGAGTGCGAGGTTCGTGGTTGAGAAAAAGATGCTGCACAGGTCAAGCTGAGTGGTGGAATCCTGTTCGTTATCGAAGAGACAGAGACCTGCGCCTACGATCATTCCGATCGCGACCAGGACGATCACACCATTCAGCGCTCTCATCAACATTCTCCGCTTTTTGATGGAGCAAGAGCTCTGCCAGATAACGTCCGGTCGCGTCAGCGGCGAGAAACCCGCGAAAAGATTACTCCGTGAAAAGCGGCAGAGAGTGAGCGAGATGGTTAACGTTATAGTCTCGCGCGGGTCAATAGCTCCCCAACTGGGACACTCACGCCCCAACGCAGAGGCCAGCGGCAAGCCAATGATTGCGGCCGTGATCTGCCCTGCTTAATGCCCTATATGCCTTCCTTCCTCATGCATGGTATCTCCCTTATCGAGCGCGGGTTGCGGGGCAGTTTGTCCTGATAGGGAGAGCACGTAATAGACCAAATCCCACGCCTGGTCAGGCTCAAGTGAGTCAGCATAGGAAGGCATCGGCGTGCCGGCGAGCCCCGTCATCAAGGTGCGGAAGACATCCTGCGGCGTTGATTTATTCTTGAATCGGGAAGGCTGTGTCAGATCTGTCGCCACAATGGGCAGTTCGTTTTGATCTTTGAGAGTTGGAGCGGATGGGCCGTCGCCGCGGCCGCTCGCGCCGTGACAGGCCAGGCATTCGGCGTCCGCGTAAAGCTGCTTTCCCCGCCCGATCCGGTCGGTTGTCATCGGTGGCGCGGCAGGGATCGGCACCATCTTGACTTCGTGACGCGCCCAGAATCCCTTGTTGAGGCTCTTGATATACTCGACGATCTCCATGCGTTGCTCCTCAGGCATGTGGCGAAAACTCGGCATGATTCGATATCCGCTGAGACCGATCGTGAGTGGCCCTCCGCGACTGCGAATTCCCTCGGTCACTGTTCGCAACAAGTCTGCCGTCGTCGGCAACTGGCCCGATGGAGTTGAGCGGAGCTTGAATAATCCGGATGTAAAGTCTCTCGGCTGCGGCGCGCGGTTGGGAGAGAGGGTGGAGCCGACCGAGCCATCTCCCTTTCCGCTATCACCGTGGCAGGCAGCGCAGGCCATTGTGTAGATCTCCCGGCCCACCTGAACCATCTCCGGGTGCTCCCACGGCACGTGAGGGCCTCTATGGCCAGAGAAACTGTGCTGGTACGCGATGACTGCCCAGCGGTCCTGGACCGACAGTGTTTCTTTCCATGGGGGCATCGCCGAGCCTCTGGATTTGAACGGCTCAACGGCTCCGCCTTCACTCGCTCGCCAGAACCAGTAACTGTCTCTCATCGCAGCAACGGCGGCCTGGTCCGTGAGATCAGAGGGCTTCAGCGGGAGGGCCAGCCCCGCCGGCCCTTTGCCGTCTCCTTGCGCGCCGTGGCAGACCGCGCAACTTCTGGTGTAGATCTCTTTACCCAGCGTGATCAAGGCGGAATCGGTCCAGATCTCCGGCGGGATATGCTGATCGGCGTACTCCAGCGGCAGAGATACGTGGGCGTGCCCTCGTTCTACCTTTCTTTCCTTCCCGTCCCCTCCATGGGCTGCGTGCTTCTCGGTTTCAGACCCGCTATCAGCCCGGCTAGCCGGCGGGTTTGCACTCCAAATCGCTCCAGCCAAAAGGGCGAACACAGGTAAGACAGCGGACCAGTGTGGCCGTTCCATCACATCCCTCCTTAAAAATCCCAGTCGATGCCAAGCGCCAGTTGATGACGCCAGCCTCTCAGGGCGTTCTCTTCGATCGTCTTGCGCAGGTTCACGCTCTCGCGGATGAAGAACGCGATGTTCTGCCAGGGGTAGTACTTCGCCTGAAATGACATCACGCTCCCATCCTGCTTCTGGTCCCTGAGCCCGCCCGCCCAGAGCTGGTCAAAGCGCGTGGAGAACATCACCTGCTCGTGGATCAGGTAATCGAAGGCAAGCGTGAGGCCGGCGGCGGTCCGATCGAACGAGTTGCCGAGCCCATCGGGGAGGTTGAACAGACGGTCCCAGATCAGGGCGCCGTACACATCGAGCGCTTTCCAGCGCGCGGTGGCGGCGATGCCGTACCGGAGCCGGTCGATCTTGCGGTCAGGGTGGTCGGGGTCGTCAACTTCAGGCGCGCGCGCCACACCGAACCCCCAGTTGACCAGCGCGGAGATGTTGGCCGTGAAGCGGTCGCGCTCACCAAGATCGAGGCGCAAGACGCCATAACTGTTCCACCCCTCGTTCTCGCGAAGGACCCCAACCTGTACCAGCGCTGGGACGCTCACCAGGTTGTTGAGCATGGCGTGGAAGTCTGCACCCGGTGAGCCCCGGGTGTTGTACATCACCTGATCGGTCACGAGCTGCGGCTCGCGCTCGTCTCTGTCTTTGAACAGCCCAAAGAACTTCGACGCAAACGCATACGGCACCACCGGCAGGCGTTCGACCTCACCGTGCTTCACCTCGGTCTCGGTGGCGGGGATCAGTTGGCGGTTCGTCGGGTACGAGAAGTTTGTGGACGGATCGATCTTGCCCGCCATCAGCATCGGGCCGTGCAAGTTGAAGCCACCGTGCTTTCCCACCATGGTCTGGCCGCCCATCTCCATGGTCGGCGCGCCTAAGAGC
>DATEAO010000266.1:0-16564 GCA_035288345.1 Candidatus Methylomirabilota bacterium
CTCCGGCACCAGTACTCGACGGTACTGTTTGAGGATCTGCCCGAGGTCTGGAGGCAGGGGGTTCAGATAACGGAGGTGCACGCTGGCCACTAACTTTCCCTCGCGCTGCGCGTCATCGACCGCAGCGGTGATGGCGCCGTATGTCCCGCCCCATCCGACCACGACGAGATCGCCGGATGCCGGGCCATTGATCGTGGTGGCCGGAATCTCCTGCGCCACGCGCCGGACTTTTTCCGCCCGGAGCTTGGTCATCAGCTCGTGATTTGCCGCCTCGTAGTTCACGTTTCCGGTGATGTGCTCTTTCTCAAGTCCGCCGATCCGGTGCTCGAGACCAGGCGTGCCCGGGCGCGCCCACGGGCGAGCCAGGGTTGTAGGGTCCCTGAGGTACGGGAAGTAGCCTTCCTTCTCGGTTCGGAAGCTCACGGGGATCTCCGGGAGCGCATTCACGTCCGGGATCAGCCAGGGCTCGGAGCCATTCGCAAGATAGCCGTCGCTCAACACGAGCACCGGCACCATGTACTTCAGGGCCATCCGAATCGCTTCATATGCGACGAAGAAACAATCACCCGGCGTCCTCGGCGCCAGCACCACCACCGGGCACTCACTGTTCCGGCCGTAGAGCGCCTGCAGGAGGTCCCCCTGCTCTGTTTTCGTGGGAAGCCCGGTGCTCGGCCCGCCGCGCTGAATGTTGAAGACGACGATCGGCAGCTCGGCCATGACCGCCAGAGCGATCCCTTCAGACTTCAGCGCAATTCCAGGACCGCTCGTCGCAGCCACGCCGATCGTGCCACCGAACGCAGCGCCGATGATCGCGCCCACTGCGGCGATCTCATCTTCGGCTTGGATCGTGCGCACGCGGAAGCGCTTGTGGAGCGAGATCTCGTGCAGGATTTCGCTCGCAGGCGTGATCGGATAGGCGCCGTACACCACGGTGAGCCCGGACCGCGCGCCGGCCGCGAGGATCCCCCAGGCCAGCGCCCGGTTCCCCGTCATCGCCCGGTAGACCCCCGGCGGCATCTCCGCCGCTTCGATCGAGTAGTGCTCGGAGAAGATCTCAGCGGTCTCTCCGAACGCGTGACCGGCTTTCAATGCTCTCGTGTTGGCTTCGATAAACACGGGGTTCTTCGCAAACCGTTTCTTGATCGATTGCAGCGTCGGCTCGAGCGGACGGGTATAGATCCAGGAGACCAAGCCGAGCGCGAAGAAGTTCTTGCACCGCCCCTTCTCTTTCGCGTTCAGTTGAAGGTCCTGGAGCGCCTGCATCGTGAGTCCGGTCATGTCGACCTTGTGCAGGCGGTAGCGCTCCGCGAGCGACGGATCATCGAGCGGGTTCGCACTGTAGCCGGCCTTGTCAAGGTTGCGCTTCTCAAAGGCCTCGGTGTTGACGACAAGGAGCCCGCCCGGCTTGAGGTCGCCAAGGTGAACTTTAAGAGCCGCGGGGTTCATCACCACCAGACAGTCAAGTCGGTCTCCGGGCGTGTACACACGCTGGCTGCCGAATTGGAGCTGGTAGCTCGACACCCCAAAGAGGGTCCCGGCCGGCGCGCGAATCTCCGCCGGGAAGTTGGGCAGCGTGGCGAGGTCGGTCCCGGCCCACGCGGTCTCAATCGTGAACTGCTCCCCGGTCACCTGTATGCCGTCACCAGAATCTCCCGCGAAGCGGACGACCGCTCGGTCGAGTTCGCGACTCGCCTTTCTCACAGCTCCCGCGGTTCCCGCTGGGTTACTCATCGTTGTCTGCTCTCCTCGATCATTAAACGCGAGCGCCGATTGTTATCCGGCATCCAATGTTCCAGGCTGTTTAATTGTGTCACCGGGTCTCAGGTTCAGCACCGCCTCAGGGAACAGATCTGCGAGCCATTTGATCACGTGGCTCACCGTGACCACCCCAATCGGTTTACGCTCTTCGTCGATCAGCGGGATCGTGCGATACCCTGCAACGCTCATCTGGTGCACCGCGTAACAAATCCGGTCCCGCGGCGACAGCGCTTCGGGCTGCCGCGTCATGACCTGGCCCAGCGACACCGTTCGGCTGTCCAGTCCCTTGCCCACCACGCGGGTCAGCACGTCGCGTTCCGTAAAGATTCCGGAGAGGCAGCCTTTCTCATCGACGATCAGCACCGCGGCCTGCTTGCCGCTCAGCATGCGCACGACTGCGTCGTGGACGGTCACGGTTTCCGGTAGGCAAATCGGGTCATTTGGCGTGAGAGCATTGATCGTGTCACCCAGTAAAGCGCTCCCCACCTCCTGCAGCTCCTCGTGGAATCCCGTCTCGTAGGCTTCGTCGTCAAACTGGCTCATCTCCGACTCCTTAGAAGGTAGGAGCGACGACACTTTACTCTGCCAAACCCGACGTTGGGCAATCCGAATAAGTGTACCGAACCGCCTTCTGAATGGCAAGGTTTGTTGTGGATTTTTGGGCCGAATCCGGTCAGACAAGCTCGAGGAACTTGGGAAACCGGGTCAGGTTTTTGCACCCGTTCGATTCCACGAGCACCATGTCCTCAATCCGGACCGCTCCCCAGCGAAGATAATAGAGGCCCGGCTCCACCGTCACCACCTGACCAGCTTGGAGCGTGTTGTCTGTTTTGCTGATTCTTGGGGGCTCGTGGATGTCCAAGCCAACCCCGTGGCCGGTTCCGTGAAAGAATCCCTGCATCCGCCCATCCACCATCCCGGTGTGATAGCCCCGCTGCTCCATGACCGCGGTCACTTCCTGGTGCACCATTTGCCCCGACACCCCGTCGCGGATCAGCTCGATCCCTCGCTCCTGGGCGGCGAGCACAGCGTCGTAGAGCCGCTTCAGCTCGTCGGAGGCGCGCCCTTTCACCACCGTGCGGGTCATATCGGCGAAATATCGAGTCACGCCTGAACGGGGGAAGATGTCAAAGACGATCGATTCGTTGGGGCGGATCGGGCCTGATCCGCGGTTGTGCGGATCACATCCTTGAATGCCCGGAGCCACGATGGTGTGCTGCGCCACGCACTCGCGCTCCATCAGCGTGACATTGATCACCTTCTTGAGCAGCTCCGCAGTGACGACCTCCGCCTTCCACATCACACGGTCGCCTTTGACTGCGCTCTCCCTGAGAAGCTGCAGCGCCGCTTCAAGCGCGGCTTCGGTATGACGCTGGGACTCTTCGATGGCCTGGACTTCCTCTTCGCGCTTAATAAGGCGCTGAGGAAAGAGCGGTTCTGGCTTCGGAGCGACGCTGACCCCCTTTTCCCTCAAGCGGTCCGCATATTCCACCGGAAAGTTCGAAGGGACGGTAAGCGCGTGGACCCCACACTCCTCCAAGAGGATCGAGAGCGTGTCGATCAGGTGGGGCCTGGTCCATCGCGCTTTGGCCTTCTCCTCATATACGGAGAAGGCGCGCACCTCGTCCACACGGCTTTCAGCCTTGGCCCGGTCCAGCTCGAGATCGCTCATCAGGAGCAGCGTCTTCCCACCGACCTCGAGGAAGATGAACGGGTCAGGCGCGAGAAAATGGGTCGCGTAGTAGAGGTTCGAATCCACCTCGCTCGCCGCGATAATCAGCAGCGGGTCGGCGCTCCCAATTCCTCCCTCCCGCGTTGCCGCACCCATCACTTCAGGCGGTCCGTGAGACCTTGCGCTGACGCCAAGCGGCGGTCGAGCTCGGTAACCAGGGCGCTGAGGCTTTCGATCCGTTGATCTGCCTCGCGCGAGATCGTTTCAACTTTGGAGAGCTGCTGCAGCGCGCCGGAGAGCTGGCCAAAGAGCGACTCGAGCCGCTCCACTTGCAGCAGGGTGCGATCCAGCGTGGCCTCCTGCTCCCGGAAGTGACGGACTTTGGCTTTGACATCTTCCAAAATCAACGGCAGGTCGTCCAGGCGCTGCTCGACCTCCGAGAGACGGCCCTGCGCCGCCAGTAGCTGACTGATCCGCGCTTCCATCTCCTCCATTGAGCGCCCGAGCTGTTCGGTTTTCGCCAGAAGCTCGGTCGTGGTGGCGGAACGCTGGTCGAGTCGATCACAGAGCGCGCGCTGCTCTTCAAGCGTGACGCGCATCCGCCCAATCTCCTCGCGGGCCGCCGTGAGCTCCCCGCTCCTGGCGAGGAGTTCCGACGTCCCCTGCTGGACATTCGCCTCGATGACATCCACACGCGCGAGGCGTCGCTCGAGCTCGCTCAGCGCGAGGCGCTGGCTGTTGAGCTCGGCCGCCTGACGAGTCAGGTCCTGGGTCAAGGTGTTCATGGCGTTCACGCGCTCGACCACGCTCTCGGCAAGGGAGAGTGACTGCTGAAGCTCGCGAGTCCTGGTTCCGACCGCTTCCTCCATGGACTGGAAACGCTGGAAGAGTTGATTGATCTTTTGGAGCTCTTCCTGTCCCCTGCTCATCTGCTCCAAGCTCTCGTGCATCGTGGAGGTGAGCTCCTCCACCCGGCCCCTCAGCTCTTCGGCTTCTTCATGAACGCTCCCCAGGCGCCCGCGCTCGGCCTCCAGGTCGCCGAGCCGCCCATCGAGCAGCTCGGCCATCTGCCTGAGCTCGTCCACGCGGCGGGCATACCCTTCGATCACGCCCTGGACTGACGCAAGCTCCCGGCTGCGCTGTCTCGCCTCTTCGAACTGCTGGGGCAACGCCCTGAGACGCTGCTCCACATGCTCAATCGCGGCCTTGTCGGCGTGGACCAGCTCGATCTTCTGCTCGACTTGCTCTGAGAGCTGCTCGAGGAAATCCACGCGGCGGCCCACCTCGCCCACGAACGACTGGCGCTGGATGAGGAGGTCCGTGCGCTCCTCAACGGTTTGCAGGAGGGCCTGTAACGCTTCGACCTTCGCTCTTGCCTCTCTGATCGGCTCCGCGTGCCGGACGATCTCCTCCTGGGTCGCGAGCAGCTGCTCTCGGGTCGAGCGGAACGCGGCCAATCGGTCTTCAAGCTCACCCAGTCTGGCGGCCTGCTTTTCGAGCTGGCCGGCCCGCTCATCGAGGCGGGTCTGTCCCTCAAGCAGCCGCTGGAGGCGGTCAGCCACCCGATCGACCTCCCGGCTTCGTTGAAGGAGCTGCTCCACCTCGGCGGCAAGCCGGGACCGAGCAGCCTCGAGCTCGGCAAGCTGTAAGCGGGTGGTCTCGACTTCGGCGCGCTCGGCAAGGAGCGCGGCCGCGTCTTCCCGCACATTCTCAAAGAGCTGGCGAAGCTCAGCGATTCGACCATCCAGAGCCGCGATGACCTCGCCCTTCTGAGTCACTTCGTTCGCCCTGACGTTGATCCGTTCCGTCAGCGCCAAGACCTGATCCGCCCGGGCGGCGATCTCGTCGAGCCGAAGCTTCCGCTCCTTGACGGACTTGACTTCGGCGAGGACGTCCCGGTGAATGCGATCCAGCTCCCCGATCTGGCGAAGCGTGTCTCGCTGGAGGGTCTGAGCGCTTTTCACTTCGGGCATCCGCTCTTCGACACCCCGCAGCAGCGCCTCCAATCGCGCGATGTCGGATTCCGCCTTCCCCAGGAGCTTCGCCTCCTCGTGGAGCCGTCCCACCTTCGTTTCCATCTCCCAGATCATGGCGTTCACCTTGGCGGCCTGCTCCGACGCTTTCTCTACCATCTCGCCCTGCCGGCCGAGCATCTTCACCTTGGTGTTGAGGTGCTCGACCAAGGCATTCAGCTCCTGGATGCGCGTCCTCGCGCTGTCGGCGACCTCACGCTCGCGTTGCAACGCCACAAACTTCGTGTCGAGGTCTCTGGCCACTGACTGCAGTTGTTCGATCTCGCGACTGGTCTGGCTCAGCGCGTTGGTGAGTTCAGCGATGTGCGTATCGACCCCCGCGACGCGCTCCACCCGCCCCTCGAGCCCGCCCACGGTTTGAAGGAGCCCTTCCAAGCGAGAGTCGAGACGGTCCAGAAGATTGACCCAATCGAGAAGCTTCTTGACCTTGGACTCGACGGACTGAGAGAGGGCGCCGAGGCGAGCGGCCTCTTCGCTTGCCGAGACCAGGAGCTGACCGACTTCAGCGCTTTTCCCTTCCAGCAGCGAGAGGACCTCTGGCGGGGTGAGGGTACGTCCAGTCGTTTTTCTTTTAAACACGAACATGGCGTTCTCCTTGCTCCGTCACCAAGGCAGTGGTGTCATGTCATGCGCCTACGCCGTCTGAGCCTGATTGACCCGCCGCCGTCCTGACTGCTTCCGGTCCGCACCCGCGTGGTTCTCACGCAGGATCTCGATGAATCGGACCAGCGTGGGGCTCAACGGCTTCTGGCGGCGATAGATGATCCCGATGGGCCGCAGAAGCGTTCGGGGTCCGAGCCTGACCGATGCGAGCGTTCCGAGTCCAACTTCTTTCGCGACCGTAGGAATCGGGAGGATGCTGACACCGGCCGCGATCGCAATGGCCTGTTTGATCGTCTCGATGTTGTCGAACTCCATCACCGTGTTGACTTTCACCCCATGCTGCTTGAGGAATCGATCGATGTCTTTCCGGATCGAAAGGTCGGCATCGAACGCGACGAACTTTTCACCGTGGAGGTCTTTGGGCAGGATCGTCTTTCGGCGGGCCAGCGGGTGGCGGGGGTGGCAGACAAAGACCATGGTCTCTGAGTGCCAGGGCAGGACGGTCAGGGCCCGGGTCTTCGGGGGGTACGACATGATCCCCAGGTCAGCCTCGTCATTCAGGACCCCCTCAACCACCTTATGCGGGTGAAGACATTCGAGCTTCACCTTGGCTTGGGGATAGAGAGCCGTGAAGGACTGGATGTACGGGTTCATGGTGTGGAGCCCTACCGAATAGATGGCTGCCACCCGGACAGTCTCCGAGATCCGGCTCTGGGCCGAGGTGATCTCGGCCTTGGCTTTCTCGAACCCTTGGAGAAGGGCTCGGCAGGCCTCGTAGAAGGCCTGGCCTTCGGGGGTGATGGCAAAGGGGCGCTTGGTGCGGTCGAGGAGGAGCACGTTGAGGTCCTCCTCGAGCTGGTGGACGGCCTGGCTTGCCGCGGACTGGGAGATCTCGTTCGCCAGCGCGCCGCGGGAGAAACTCGCCAGGCGCACCACATCACAGTAGAGCCGCAATGTCTCGAGGTGCACCCCCCCAAAATATACTATTAGCGTTTTTAATGCAACCTCTATTGAAATTTCCTCTTGGCTAATGATTCCTCTTGGTGTATCCTTCCTCCAATCTCCAGTTGTGCATCAGTTCACAACGGGAAGGAGTCACGACGGTGACGAACGGCGAGCGCGCTCAATTCCCCGGGCTTCCCGGACCGCAGGGCCTGTATGACCCTGCCCACGAGCATGACTCCTGCGGCGTCGGGTTCGTGGTGGATATCAAAGGCCGGAAGTCTCACGCCATTGTCCTGCATGCCCTCACAGTGTTGAAAAATCTGATGCACCGGGGCGCGTGCGGCTGCGAGCCGAACACGGGCGACGGCGCCGGGATTCTCATCCAGATGCCTCACGCGTTTCTGAGCCGGGAGTGCGCCAAGCTTGGAATCGCTCTGCCTGCGCCGGGGCAGTACGGCGCGGGGTTGGTGTTTCTCCCGCGTGATCCCCTCCACGCTCGTCGCTGTCAGGAGACCTTCGAGGGGATCATCAAAGAGGAGGGGCAGATCCTGCTCGGGTGGCGCACTGTCCCAACCGATGACTCGCCGATCGGCCCCACGGCGAAGTCGGTGGAGCCTCACTTCAAGCAGATCTTCATCGGCCGAGGGCCCAGTCTGGGGGACGACCAGGCGTTTGAGCGGCGTCTCTACGTGATCAGGAAGCGCGTGGAGCACGCGATCTGGAACACGGAGATGCCGGATCGGAAGTTCTTCTATCTCCCCAGCCTCTCATCGAGGACCCTCATCTATAAAGGGATGCTCTCGGCCAACCAGATCGAGACGATGTATCCCGACATCACAGACCCGGCCGTGGAGTCGGCGCTTGCCCTGGTCCACCAGCGCTTCTCCACAAACACGTTCCCGAGCTGGCCGCTGGCGCACCCTTACCGGTACATCGCCCACAACGGCGAGATCAACACGCTTCGCGGCAACATCAACTGGATGCATGCTCGCGAAGCGCTCTGCGAGTCAGAGCGGCTCCCGGATCTGAAAAAGATCCTGCCGATCGTGATCGAGGGTGGGAGCGACTCCGCGATCTTTGACAACGTGCTGGAGTTCCTCCACATGGCTGGTCGCCCCCTGCCCCACGCCGTGCTGATGATGATCCCCGAGCCGTGGAGCGGCCATGAGTCGATGAGCGAAGACCGGAAGGCCTTCTATGAATATCACGGCTGCGTGATGGAGCCGTGGGATGGTCCGGCCTCCATCGCGTTTACCGACGGCACGGTGATCGGCGCGGTGCTCGACCGCAACGGCCTCCGCCCCTCGCGCTACTACGTGACCAAAGACGGCTTGGTCGTGATGGCCTCGGAGGTCGGGGTGCTCGATATCCCGCCCGAGAATGTGCTGCTCAAAGAGCGGCTCCACCCCGGGCGAATCTTCCTCGTGGACACCGCTGAGGGGCGGATCATCGACGACGAGGAGATCAAGCAGCGATATGCGTCCCAGCACCCGTATCGCCAGTGGCTCAAAGAGAACCTCGTTCCGCTCGAGGAGCTGCCGCCGCCGCCGCACCTTCCTGAGCCGGACCACGAGACTGTGCTCAAGCGGCAGCAAGCCTTTGGCTACACGCACGAGGACCTGAGGATTCTCATGGCCCCTATGGCCCTGAACGGCGAGGAGCCGGTTGGCTCGATGGGGACGGACACCTCGCTCGCTGTGCTGAGTAACCGGCCGCGACTGCTCTACGACTACTTCAAACAGCTCTTCGCTCAGGTGACCAACCCGCCGCTCGATTGCATTCGTGAGGAGCTGGTGACCCAGATGGCGACCGGGATCGGGCCTGAACGCAATCTATTGAAGCCGGCGCCCGAAAGCTGCCGTCATCTCAAGCTGAAGAGCCCGATCCTCGACAACGAGGAGGTCGCCAAGATCCGTCACATGGATCGTCCGGGCTTCAGAGCCACCACGATCCCGATTCTCTTCCCGGTCGCTGACGGCGCCGAAGGGCTCGCCAGAGCCATGGAAGAGCTCTGCCGAAAGGCCAGCGCGGCAGCCAGCGAAGGGTACACGTTCATCATTCTGTCTGATCGCGGCGTGAACCACCATCTCGCGCCGATCCCTGCGCTCCTCGCCACTGCCGGCGTCCATCACCACCTGGTGCGCGAGGGCACGCGATGCAAGGTCGGGCTGGTCATCGAGTCTGGCGAGCCTCGCGAAGTTCACCACGCAGCGCTGCTGATCGGCTACGGCGCGGGCGCCATCAACCCGTACCTGGCCTTTGAGACGCTGGACGACATGATTCGCGAGGGGCTTCTCGAAGGGATTGACCACAAGAAGGCGGTCAAGAACTATATCAAGTCCTTGAACAAAGGGGTCCTCAAGGTGATGTCCAAGATGGGGATATCGACAATCGAGTCGTACCGGGGCGCCCAGATCTTCGAGGCGATCGGCCTCAACAAGCAGTTTGTGGACAAGTACTTCACCTGGACCGCCTCGCGAATCGGTGGGATCGGGATCGACGTGGTCGCAACAGAGATCGCCCTTCGGCATCGCAAAGCGTTTCCCGAGCGACCGGCCGGGAAGCCGGACCTCGAATGGGGCGGCGAGTACCAGTGGCGGCGTGAGGGGGAGTACCACCTCTTTAATCCAGAGACCGTGTTCAAGCTCCAGCACGCGACGCGGGCGAAGCACTACAAGGTCTTCAAGGAGTACACGGAGCTGGTGGACAACCAGAGCAAGAACCTCTGCACGCTCCGCGGTCTCTTCGGGTTCAAGTTTGCTGAGAAGCCGATCCCACTCGAGGAGGTGGAGTCTGTTGAGTCGGTCATGAAGCGCTTTGCCACCGGCGCGATGTCGTATGGCTCAATCAGCCAGGAGGCCCACGAGACGCTCGCGATCGCCATGAACCGCCTCGGAGGGAAGTCCAACACCGGTGAGGGCGGCGAGGACCCTGCGCGCTACAAGCGGGACCCCAACGGGGACTCGCGACGAAGCGCGGTGAAGCAGGTCGCGTCCGGCCGCTTCGGAGTCACGAGCGAGTACCTGGTGAACGCTGACGACCTGCAGATCAAGATGGCCCAAGGAGCAAAGCCTGGTGAGGGCGGCCAGCTTCCCGGCCATAAGGTCTACCCGTGGATCGCCAAGGTCAGATATTCAACGCCCGGCGTTGGGCTGATCTCGCCGCCGCCTCACCATGATATCTACTCGATTGAGGACCTGGCTCAGCTCATCCATGACTTGAAGAATGCGAACCCAAGGGCGCGAATTCACGTGAAGCTTGTCGCTGAAGTCGGGGTGGGTACAGTGGCGGCCGGGGTGTCCAAGGCTCACTCCGACGTCGTGCTGATCTCGGGCCACGACGGAGGAACCGGAGCCTCTCCCCTCACCTCGATCAAGCACGGCGGTGTTCCATGGGAGCTTGGGCTGGCCGAGACCCAGCAAGTGCTGGTTCTGAACAAGCTTCGCGATCGGATCGTGGTGCAGGTCGATGGCCAGATGAAGACCGGCCGCGACGTGGTGATCGCGGCGCTGCTCGGCGCTGAAGAGTACGGCTTCTCCACAGCGCCGTTGGTCGTGATGGGCTGCGTCATGATGCGGGTCTGCCACCTCAACACCTGCCCCGTGGGAATCGCCACGCAAGACCCCGAGCTGAGAAAGAAGTTCACGGGCAAGCCAGAGTTCGTGGAGAACTTCTTCCGCTTCGTGGCTGAAGAGGTGCGGGAGTACATGGCCAAGCTGGGGTTCCGCACCATGGACGAGATGATCGGGCATGTGGAAAAGCTCAACGTGAAAGAGGCCGTGGATCACTGGAAGGCTAGAGGGCTTGATTTCGCTTCAATCCTCTACCGCCCCGATGTTGGCCCTGATGTCGCGATTCGAAAAGTTCGCGAGCAGGACCACGGCTTGGAGAAGTCAATGGACGTCACCATGCTGGTGCCGCTCTGCCGCGACGCCTTGGAGAAGAAGACCCCGGAGGACCTGAGGCTCCCGATCAGGAACGTTCACCGCACTGTCGGGACAATTCTGGGGCACGAGATCACGTCTCGCTACGGTAGTGAAGGACTTCCTACCGACACGATTCGGATCCACTTCACAGGATCAGCGGGACAAAGCTTCGGCGCCTTCGTCCCCAAGGGAGTCACGATGATCCTCGAAGGTGACTCCAATGACTACCTCGGCAAAGGGCTCTCTGGTGGGAAAATCATTGTCTACCCGCCTGGCGGATCCACGTTCGCGCCGGAGGAGAATATTCTGGTCGGCAATGTGGTGCTCTACGGCGCAACGAGTGGCGAAGCCTATTTCCGCGGCGTGGCGGGCGAGCGCTTCGCTGTGAGGAACAGCGGCGCGTTCGCCGTGGTTGAAGGCGTAGGCGACCACGGCTGCGAGTACATGACCGGCGGCCGGGTGGTGGTGATCGGGAAGACCGGGAGGAACTTCGCGGCCGGCATGTCAGGCGGCGTCGCGTACGTGCTCGACGAAGCCGGGGACTTCAAGCGGCGCTGCAACCTCGGGATGGTTGACGTCGAGCCACTCATTGCCGAAGACGACATCGAGGAGGTCAGAGAGCTTCTGCGCCGACACGTCCGCTATACTCAGAGCGACGTGGCAGAGAAGATTCTCGCGAGCTGGGAAGCTATGCAGCCCAAGTTCGTGAAGATCATGCCGAAAGATTACAAACGAATCCTGGAAGCCATCAAGAAGGCCGAGGAGACAGGCATCTCGGTGGACGAAGCGGTGATGGAAGCCGCTCATGGGTAAGGTCACCGGCTTTATCGAGTTCAAGCGCGACAAGCAACCCTACCGTCCTGCCCAAGAGCGGATGCGAGACTGGAAGCAGGTGATGCTTCCATGGCCCAAGGAGAAGCTTCAGAAGCAGGGCGCGCGTTGCATGGACTGCGGGATTCCTTTCTGTCATCAGGGTTGCCCGCTTGGCAACATCATCCCTGATTGGAACGATCTCGTCTACCGCGACGAGTGGCAAGAAGCCATCGACCGCCTTCACGCCACGAACAACTTCCCCGAGTTCACCGGCACCCTCTGCCCCGCCCCCTGCGAAGGCTCCTGCGTGCTCGGAATCAACGACGATCCCGTGACGATCAGAGCGATCGAGCTGGCAATCATCGATCGCGCGTTTGACGAAGGGTGGGTCAAGCCTGAGCCGCCCGCCGTTAGAACTGGGAAGAAAATCGCGGTGGTGGGATCAGGCCCAGCCGGGCTCGCCGCGGCTCAACAGCTCAGCCGCGCCGGGCATTGGGTAACAGTGTTCGAGCGAGCCGACCGGATTGGTGGCCTGCTCCGGTACGGCATTCCCGAGTTCAAAATGGAGAAGTCACTGCTCGACCGGCGTCTGAGGCAGATGGAGGCCGAAGGGGTCAAGTTCGTCACGAACGCCCATGTCGGAGCCAATATCTCAGTTGAAGAGCTCAGGAGAAACTTCGACGCCATCCTCTTGGCTGGAGGCGCGTGCGCGTCGCGTGATCTTCCGATTCCGGGACGTGAGCTGAAAGGGATCCACTTCGCCATGGAGTACCTGCCCCTTCAAAACAAACGCTGCGAGGGTGACCAGGTCCGTGACGAAGAGTTCATCAGCGCTCAAGGCAAGCGTGTGGTGATCATCGGTGGCGGAGACACCGGCGCCGACTGCCTGGGTACTGTGCATCGGCAGGGCGCGATCTCGGTCCACCAGTTTGAGATCCTGCCCCGTCCCCCTGACGCGCGCGAGCCCGACAACCCCTGGCCTCAATGGCCGAATATTTATCGTACGTCCGCGGCGCATGAAGAAGGGGGAGAGCGTGTGTACGCAGTCTCGACCAGACGGTTCATTGGTGACGAGCACGGGTCTGTCAAAGCGCTCGAAGCCGTGAAGGTCGAGATGAGCCGGGAGAATGGGCGGGTCGGGTTTCGGGAGATTCCCGGATCAGAGTTTGAGATCCCGTGCGAGCTGGTGCTCCTTGCGATGGGCTTTCTCGGTCCTGAGCGTCAAGGCATGCTCGATCAGCTTGGCGTTAAGATCACCGAGCGAGGTAACGTCTGGAGAGATCAGAACTGGATGACGAGCGTCCCTGGAGTCTTTACCGCTGGAGATATGCAACGGGGGCAATCGCTGATTGTTTGGGCGATTGCTGAGGGGCGAAGCGCGGCGCGAGGGGTGGATGAGTACCTCATGGGCTCCTCAGACCTCCCCGCCCCCCTGTAGCAGGCTGATGAAAAAGGCCCATCTGCGGCGAAGGCTTTCCTCGGAGGGGGGCACGCCCCCCTTCCGAACCTCCCCCAAGTTTGCGCGAGCGAAGCCCGCGCTCGAACGAGAATACGGTCGTGCCGCCCTGGCTCCGGCTGGGTCACCCTCTGCGAATGAGGGATGATGATTTCCCTTTTTCTCGCTCTGCTCCTCGCGATCACACCGGCCTACGGCCAGTCGTATGACGCCACGGTGCTCCGCGTGATTGACGGCGACACGATCGAGGTGAGGATCGGCGGCCAGATCGAAACGGTCAGGTATATCGGCGTCAACACGCCGGAGATCCAACATCCCACGAAGGGACGCGAACCCTATGGCGAAGAAGCGAAACAGGAGAACCGCCGCCTGGTGGAGAGCCGCCAAGTCCGGTTAGAGCTCGACATACAACCGCGCGACAAGTACGGCCGGCTACTGGCCTACGTCTATCGGGACGGCCAGATGGTGAACGGGCTTCTGGTTCAACAGGGCTACGCGGAAACCTCGACCTATCCCCCCAACGTCCGGCATCAGCACGAGTTCCTCGCCCTGCAAGCCGACGCCTTCCAGGCGCGGATCGGATTGTGGGGTGACCCTGAAGCTGTCCAGCACTATAAGCCACGCGGATCAGGGGTGATCGGGCGGAAAGGCGTGCGCGTGTATCTTCACCCCCACGATCCCACGGTCCAGCAAATCGGGTCGGACGACTTGGTCTATTTTGAAAATGAACAGGAGGCTAAAGCAGCCGGGTTCATTCCCTCGATGCACTTCTCGACGTTTCAAACACAGGAGCGCTCAGCGCTTCGAGGCGATCGCGCCGCGACCATCTCTATTTTAAACGTAATCAGGCCTTCATCGTCGAGTACTCCTGGCGGGCCGCCGCTGAAGTTTGGCTCGTCGAGTTCGAGACCTTCTAGCGGCGGTGATGTGAATGTAAGAGGATATCAACGCCGGGACGGTGCGACCGTCCAGCCATACACCCGCAGCGCCCCCAAGCGTTAAATGGGACGAGAGGGAAACGACCACCCGGCCCAGCCACCCCACCTGTGGATAACTCAACCGCCAAAGCCCCACACGGGTACCTCCAATCAAAAAACGCAAACTATCTCAAATTGCCACCTTTTCTCTACTTCCTGATCACCTCCCTACGACGTACAACCGCGTACGCCTCAGTCGTCCCAACCTTCGCCGCTTGCATCTGACCCTTTTTGATCAACCTGCGGGTAGTGTCGTTCCACTCACTTCGCCATACTTCGCTCTTGGTCGTCGGCAGCCCTCAACGTATAACTGTATACGCCTCGAGCTGCCGCCTTCCTCGGGCCTTGTGCTGCTCGCATCTCGACGCGGCGCGAGGGTGACGCCTCGTTTAGAGCCGACCTGGCCCGATTGCAGTTGGTCGAGTGAGGCGCAGTGAAGTTCACGCGAGGGATTTCAATTGTTAAACTCAAGACCTGACCCTCGACCCTCCCGACCCTCCCTGCTCCGGACACAAGACCTGACCCTCGACCCTCCCTGCTCCGGACACGGGAGAAGACGTGAGCATCGTTACAGCTCCAACCCGAGAACCGGCAACGGCTTTTGGTGTTTCTTATGGTCACGGTCCCGGACGGACCCTATCAATTCGTTCTCGTTTGGGCCTCCCATGAGCGGCGGTCCTCCGGCTCGCGCCGCGCGGGAAGGATGACCGGATGCCAAACTCTCGATGTGGACGAGCGATCTTGGTTGCTTGGGCACTGTTTTCAGCCGCGTGCGCGAGGCCATCCGAGCTTGTTACAAAAGGCGGTGGACAGGCTGATGTGGCCGGCGTCAATCTCTTACTCCGTTCGCTCCTGGAGGTGACCGACGAGCCACTGGAAGTAGACAATATTACGGTGACTATCGAGCCAACCGGGAAGCTTAACGCTTCGTACACGCAGGGCGGTCAATATAGTGTCACGAGAGGTTTGCTGCGCGCCGCGACCAAGGAGCAACTAAAGGCGATACTGGCTCACGAGATAGCCCATCATGAGCTGCGGCATCCCGAAATTCTCGCCAGTCATCCTGTCTGGGTGCCCGGCGATGTGTCCGAAGAGTGGAAGAGGCAGTTGGCACTGCAGCAGGTCATGTCGCTGAAGCGGAAACACGAGCTCGAGGCGGATCTACAAGCCGTGAGGATTCTCGAGCGCGTGGGCTCGTCTGGCGAAGTTCTGGAGCATACCTTGCAATGGCTCAAGACAGTGTCGCGCGAGCCCGATCGCCCACCCGGGGTGCTCACGATGGCGGACCTCGTTGCCAGCCATCCTCCAACCGAAGGTCGTATCGCCGCTTTGCGCGAGTGCATCTATCACGCCATTTGCGGCCAGCTTTGGACGCGGCCGGGCGCGTCGCAACCTGAAAGGCTCGCCTTCGCCTACCTGTTTCCCCTCGAGCGCCGCATCGTCGCGGAACTGCCTGTGCCGGAGCGTCGGCACGTTCGTGCTGCCATCATCGAGCGTGTCGACGCTGCTTCAGAATCGCACACTGTGCGTAACATTCGCGGGGTGAGTCGGACCCTTTCGGTTCGCTCGACAGCGGAGGTCTATGCGAACTGTAGTGGAGTGCAGAGGAGGGTCGTCATGAGGGCGCTCGCACCGGATGACCCTGTCATTCTTGTTTTGGAACCACCAACAGGCAACGCCATCACGGTGCGGCGCATCGAGATATACGGATGCAAGGATGGCGGGTAGATTAGGCGTACCTTTCTGACCTACACTAACGGCATTGAGGACGGAGGAGAACCTATGGCGGAGCGCTGGCATGACGAACCTTGGGCACGTGAGATATGGTGGAACGGCAAGACCACTCGCCGACGCTTTCTCAGCCTCTCGGCAGCCGCGGCGGGTGCGCTCGGCGCGAGCGTGCTCGTCCCGCCCCCATGGGGGCAGGCGTTCGGCCAGGCCAAGCCGTACAAGATCGGGACTCTGCAGCCTCTCTCTAGCCCGGTGTGGGGTCGCGCTAAGGCTGCCCTCGTGGGCACCCAGATGGCGGTCGATCGCATCAACAACTCGGGCGGCATCAACGGGCGGCCGATCGAGCTGATCATCGCCGACTACGAGGCGAAATCGGACGTCGGCCGCCGCAAGGCCGAGAAGCTCATCGTCGAGGACAAGATCGACGCCCACCAAGGCGGGCTCCTGTCTGGCGTGTGTCTCGCGTGCATGCCGGTCTTTGAGCATCACAAGGTGGTCAACATGGTCGGCGCGTGCCTGGACACGACGATCACCACGATCAAGTGCAGCAAGTACACCTTCCTCGAGTCCTGGGGTCAGGCTTGCGTATTGACTTATCACATAGGCGTCCGTGGTCAGTCGCTGATCGTCTGGGCGATTGCCGAGAGGCG
>DATEAO010000267.1:0-3783 GCA_035288345.1 Candidatus Methylomirabilota bacterium
AAGGCCGCGGTGACCGGCGACACGGTGGGCGATCCCTACAAGGACACGGCGGGCCCGGCTATCAATCCGCTGATCAAGATCATCAACATCGTCGCGCTGCTGATCGTGCCGCTGATCGTGTGATGTGACTCACTCTCCCGCCTACGGGAGAGGCCGGGTTGAGGGAAGGGCGGCTCCGGCTGCCCTTTTTGTTTGCGGGCCTCTCTTGTCGGCGCGCGCATTGCCGCGAAGAGAACCGGCGAAATCAGCGCGACCGGGGCGGAAGCATCGGGAGATAAAGTGGGACGCGGAGCGTGACCTCGGGACCGGAGGGCGGTTCGTTGAGCTTCTGCGTTGCCGGCGCGGTGGCGAAAGGATCTATATGGCGGCAGATGGCGCCGTATACGGGTAGATATTTGCATCTGCCGGTAGATGGTTCTAGCATTGGTGCGGCGCAGATGATTACCAGTTGGGCATCATAGGAAGCTCGCCGATGGCTCGAGCGAAACACACTATCCAGTTCGCGCTGAACGAAGAAGACGACGTGGTGCGCGCAGTACTGTCTGTTGATGAGGTCCTGGTCCTCAACCTTGAAAACCAACAGGCACCTCGTGTAATCGAACGCCACCCGAAGATGAATAAACGTGAATTCCGTGAGCTCGCGGAGCGAGACCGAGGGACGGGGAAGCCTGCTGCCGTTCTCGACAGATACATCGCTAGTCGAGAGAAAGACATGTTGGGGCACATGCTAGACATCAGAAAGGCTCTTCGCAGGATCGCAGGGGCCATGCGCAACGCTAACATCGCCAGGAAAGTGAAGAGAGATTTGGCAGGATGATGCCCAACAGCGCAGCCCACCCGGACGCGCGAGAAGCGGCTCGCCTTCTGGGTTCATCACCTGCGCGCGCCGGTGGCTGCGGACGCTAGCCTCCTAGATCGAAGACCGTGATGACGAACAAATTCGGCTTAAGCCGAAACATCCCTGAAGACGTGAAGAGAGAAATTCGTCGACGGTCGCAATTCGGTTGTGTGGTCTGCAGGTGCGCCTTCTATCAGTACGAACACATAGACCCAGAGTTTCATGAAGCACACGAGCACGATCCAATCCGCATGTGTCTATTGTGCGGACACTGTCACGATAAAGTGACGCGAGGAGCTCTCTCAAAGAGCACCGTGAGAAGGCGATACGAAGAGATACAAGAAAAGAGAGATCTAGGAAGACCATTTGACCAATTTGACCTAGAGCACGACAACATTACGGTAACTCTCGGTTCGTGCATCTTCAAGAATGCGAAGTCCCTTATTGTTCTGAATGACGAAGTAGTTCTTGCCATAGAGCCTCCGGAAGACCAGTCAGCATTTCCTGTATTGAGCGGTTACTTTTCCGATAGCGACGGCAACGAATTGATGCGAATAGAAAGGAATGAATGGATAGGGCCGTCGGTTGCGTGGGACATGGAGATTCGTGGAAACGAGATATTCATTCGTTCCGCACCAGAGACGATTGCATTACATCTCCGAGTAGCCCCGCCAAACGCTATCGAGGTCGTGAAGTTGAATATGCGAGTAGGCAATAGCCATCTCGTTTTGAGAGGCAATCTTTTGTCGGTTGGGAGAATTTCGGCAGAAGCAGAGTATTACGTCGGCATTGAGCGTCTGGAATGTGCTGGCGCAGAAGTCGGCGTGTCCGTGGTCGAAAAGGGAATCGCAATTCCGCGAATGGAAGGTTTCACGATAGTCGGAGGGGAAGGCATAGAGCTAAAAGGGACAGGGATCAAACTAGCAGTCGGCGCCGGGTACAGCATCGTTCGCGGTGTGGTCATAGAGGAAGCCACTAAGAAGTTATCCGTAAATAATAGTATACTACCGTCCCGAGCCGCCTGTGACGCGGCGAGGGAGCGGGACGATGGCGGCGAAAAAACGGGCAGCGAAAAAACGAGTGGCCTCGTGGGTGGTGACCGATGACTTCTGGGCGAGGGTGGAGCCGCTGGTGCCAATTCGGGAACGACCAACCGACAAAGAGTACACGCGCAAAGTGGGGGCTGGACGCAAACCAAAACCGGCGCGCCTGGTGTTCGAAGGCGTCGTGTACGTGTTGCGAACAGGCTGCCAGTGGAAGGCTCTGCCCAAGGAGCGATTTGGCAGCGCGAGCGCGATCCACAAGCGGTTTCTTGAATGGGAGCGTGCCGGCGTGTTCGACGCGATCTGGGCGGCGGGACTGGCAGAGTACGACCAGATGGAGGGAATCGCTTGGCGCTGGCAGAGCGCAGACGGGGCCATGTTCAAGGCTCCTCTGGCGCAAGAGCAGGTCGGACCCAACCCGACCGACCGGGGAAAAAAATGGGGGCAAGCGTCATCTATTGGTCGACGGCCGTGGCGTCCCCTTGTCGCTCGTCGTGACCGGAGCGAACCGGCATGACGTCTCGCAACTCGACGCCGTTCTGTCGTCGATCATGGTCAAGCGCGAGGTGCCTGCTGAGCGCCGCTCCAAGCATCTGTGCCTGGATGCCGGATATCGTGGCCAGCCAGCGTTGCAAATCATCGACAGCTACGGGTACATTCCCCATGTGGTCAGTCGCACGCAGGAGAAGAGGGCCAAGCAACGGCATCCCGGGAAGAAAGCACGGCGCTGGGTCGTCGAGGTCTGCCATAGCTGGTTCAACCGCTTTCGCAAGCTGCTGGTGCGCTACGAGAAGCTTGAGCGCAGCTTCCTCGCGCTCAACCATCTCGCCGCCGCGATCATCGCGTTTCGCAAAGTGCATTTGAAGATAAATATAATTTACGGATAACTTCTAAGTCTTGCACCGTCATTACCAGGTTTCCTCTAACAACGAGCCTTATTGGCACTACTACCTTTCATGCACCAAGGATTTGAGCTGTGCTGAAAATGAAGGCTAACCCGGCGCTCAACACGGGCGCTGCGCATAAAGCCGCGCAGCACCGGTCAGCTCCACGTTGGACAATCCGAATGCCAACGCTGTTCGGGCTCGAAGATGGAGGCTCAGATTCGCTGGCTTGAAGCCATCATTTGCGCCATCCGCCGCTTTCTGGGGCGAATGCGCGTCCGAGCGTCTCAGGCTGGAGCGGTCCAACCACGGACAGGCGACGGGGAGCGCGCGCAACATGCCCCTGTGGCCACGATGGGTCCTGTGAGCGGTAAGCAGACCAGCCAGAATAGACGAGACAGTCAGGAGGATGCGCCAAGTTCCGAGATCGGAGGGACTGCAGTTAGCCCTATTGGCAACATGGACCACCCGCACGTCCATCGTCCAGAGGAGGTCCAAACTTCCCTCTCGAATACCGCCACGGGTTCCCTTTCGACTGGGCTGACCGAGGGGCCCGGTAGCGCGTCGGAGAACTCGGTCCCTGTTACTGTAGCGCCGGAAACTGAGTCCTCGAACAACGAGGGACCAGTGACGCCTGCAAGAGGACAAGATCAGCCGAGAGAGAGACGCGCCAGCCTACCCCCGGAGGGCGTCTCATCCGGTGACGGGGCTCTACAGCACACCGAGGACACCCAACGGGTAAGGAGCGCTGACGCTGCAAAAGCGGGCGTGCCGACGGCAGACTCCACCTCGCCTGGACAGCAACCCTCCGCGGCCCCCTTGAAGGCAGGGATACCGCCTGAGAAGCGCGGAGGACGACCACGCGAGACGGGCGCGACAGCCTCCTCCAGCTCGTCGACCACTGAGCGGGAAGCGCACGTGGCAGAGCGGAGGCCCCAGCCGGAACTCATCTGCTGGCGGCAAGGCATGAACTGGGTCGTCGGTGCGGAGGTCTTCGAGAACTCGACACCCGCGCGAT
>DATEAO010000268.1:0-5750 GCA_035288345.1 Candidatus Methylomirabilota bacterium
AGCGGGCCTGGACGTCGCGCAAGGAGACCTCATGGAGGCCCAATTCGAACCGGCGTCTTTTGATCTCATCCGAATGTCTCACGTCCTCGAGCACTTTCGCGATCCATTGGCGTCCCTCAAACGCGCCCATGACCTGCTGCGGCCGGGTGGTATCCTCTTCCTGGAAACACCGAATATTCGGTGTTGGGACTTCCGGCTGCTCGGTCGATATTGGGGCGCCCTCCATTTTCCCCGCCACATCACCTTATTTAGCGAGCGTACGATACGCCGGGCGGCCGAGCAGGTCGGGTTCCGGGTGGTTCGGATCAGCCCCCGCTTGCGAACGGTGGGGTGGAGCGCGGGAGTCCAGAATCTTCTTGCAGACAAGTTCGGGCTGAGGATCCCTGCCAACGGCCGGGTGCGATGGTACCCGTTGATCATCCTGCCGTTCCTTCCGGTGACGCTAGTCCAGGCCGTGTTTAGTTGGCCGGCGACCATCGCTCTTTTCGCAAACAAGCCATAACGCGCTCGAGTAGACGCTATGTTGCGGACGGTCAGGTGGAGGGCGCGGTGGCCGGATATGCTGGCGTGCTCGGTGCTGGCCATCCTCGGAGCATTCATCTTCCGAATTCATCTCACGGGCCAGGGGATCTTCATCGGTGATTCGGATCGGCTCAACACCTTTCTGAATCTTTGCAAGTTCAACGTCGAGAACCTCAAGGGCGGGAGACTTCCCGCCTGGAACGAGCTGATGTTCATGGGCTTCGGAATGTACGGTCTCCCCACGTTCCCCTGTCCCAACGCCTTCGTTGAGGCCCTGTTCCCTGTACAGGCACTGTATCGGATCGCAGGGTATCTTTCATTTGGCCTCTTCGTTCTCGCGGGGTGGTCCGCGTACGCGTTCATCAAGCACGTGTGCAGACACGCCTTCTCCGCATTTGTCGGATCCGCGTTGTGCATGTTCTCGGCCTTTTCGGTGCTCAAGATCAGCCAGGATGACTCGACCTTCCTTGTGCTCATCTACATGCCCTGGATGCTCGTCATTTTGCGGAGGCTCAACCGCGCCAACATGCCGGGCTCGTTTCTCGGCCTGACTCTTCTCACTGTCTTCATGCTGTATTTTTCGTTCCTGCAGATGCTGGCCTACGCCCTCATCCTGATTGGCGCGTATGCAGCGTATCGTGGCTATCGCGTCCGCGACTGGCGGCTGCCAGTCGTGCTCGGCGCAGCCATTTTCGTGGCGACCGTGATTGCGGTCCCCCGCCTCTACACCATTGTTCAGGACCTGCCGTTGGCCGACAGAACCGCGCCGGGACACGACATCCGAGACTTCAAAGGTCTTTATGCTTTCCAAGGCATCCGGTCGAGGGAGTTCTTCAGGTGGTTCAACGACGGGATCTTCGGCCGATTTCCCGGCGAGGCATGGGCGTTGGGGAACAACATCAATCTCCATGAAGGCCTGAACCTCTATACGTCAACTTCGGCGACACTCCTGATTCTCTTCGGACTCGTGGGATTTCGAGGTGGATGGCTCCGGCTCTGGCGCTTGAAAGAGGGAGACGCCCCGTTTCACTTATTGTTTCTCATCGTGGTGTTTGCGGTCGTGTTGACCAAGCCAGGCCTGCATCTCTTTTACCTCCTCTTTTTGAAAATTGATTTTACGCACGCCCGTTTTGTCCTCGCCGGTCTCGTCCCAGTGTGCACATTGGCTGCCCTGCTCGTCCGTGAGCTGGCGAGGGCCGCCCTTCCCCACCTGCCGATGCGGACCAGGAGCGCGGTGTTGCTTGCGGCTGCAGTCTTGGGGATTGGCGTTTATTGGGCGACTGGAGCCCTGGCTGCGCAGGTACGCGAGCCAAACAAGATCCTCTTGAACGAGCCGTTGCTGCGCCTCGCCCGGTCGAGTCTTAGGCTCCTGGTCAACGATCATGCGAAAATCTTCACTCCGTCGGTGCCGCGAGATCTCGTGGTGGCTCACCCAGAACCCACGATAGTCATGCTGTCATGGAGAGATGGGGCAGGTGAATCCAGTTATCACGTCGAGATGAAGCATGCGGACAGGTTTGGGGAGATCGGGAGCACCGGGCAGAACGCGAATCGGTACCAGATCAACGATGTCAGTCCCGACGCGAGCTACAGCTTTCGCCTCCGGGCCTGTTGGTTGGAGAACTGCTCCTCGTTTTCGCCCGAAGTTACCATTGGGCCTTTCCTGCCTGGCGCGAAACCACCACGGCTACACGCCAGGGCCGATTTCACGATGAGCTGGATGTCAAAGAGGGAGCTGTTGAGAGTGGTGTGGACGGCTGTCGCCTTCGCCCTGCTTCTCACGACGTTCTTTGCTACGAAGCGGATCCCAGTGGTCCGGTGGCTCTTGGCTCACTGTATAGGCTGGATAATGGTGTGGGAAGCATCCGCCTATGCCGACTTTCAGATCAACGGCTCTCAAACGCGAATACGCGAGATCCCTTTTTACGAAAACAATTTCCTCGTCGCCCAGCGCGAAGATTTCCGTCCACCGACCGAGCAAGCCGTCATGGCCATCCGGGAGCGCGTGGAGACAGAGCGGTTTCGGTCCGTCGTGGTCTGCGACCCTAAGAAATTTCCAGCGTTCTGCGGCCCGCATCTCTCGCAGTTCTGGCGGGTTCGGCTCGTGGAGGGGTACCCGGTAGGCGTCCCAAAAGGCCTGGCGGCCCTGCCTTGGCCCGAAGGGGTGAGAAGTCTTCGGGCCTTGTCTTTTCCATCCGTGGAGCGGCTGCCTTGGCCGCTGCTCTCCTTGTTGAACGTCAAATACGCGATTGATGTGAACCTGGCTTTTTACCTGAACGATGCGACCACTTCGCAGCACCCTGGCCCCGCCCAGAACGTGCCGATTCGCTCCAATCCCCTCCCGGTCGTCCCCCGCCACTTTCTGGTCGAATCAGTCCGCCCGGTACAGAGCATTGAGGAGGCCGGCGACCTTTTGAAGGCTTTGTTTTCCCCTGAACCCCGTGCTCACGACGTCGTGAAGCAAAGCCTGGTAGAGGGTTTTCCTTTTTCAACCCGATTCTCGGCTTCTGGCTCGCTCGACGTGACTTATGAGGGCGATGTCATAACCATTCGGGTGGAGCCATCGAGCGAGGCGCGCTTTCTCGTGTTGAATGAACTATATCATCCGCGGTGGAAGGCGTTCGCCGATCGATCGGAGTTGAAAATATTCCGGACGAACCTCGTGATGCGAGGGGTCGTCATCCCCGCCGGGACCTCACGACTCGAGCTGCGGTTTATCCCGTTCATCCACACTGGAGTCGCGCTTTTCATATTGGTGTGCGGAATCGCGCTTCTTGCAGGCGGATGGGGGCTCTTCCGATTGAAAGCTGGGAGCCTCAATCTTCCGGCGCGCGAGTCATGACTGCAAATAAAACGCCCCAGGTGGGCTTCGGTCACGCTCACAGGGACACGGTAGAGATACCGGCGCAAGCGCCGCTCTCACGGCTGTACGTCTGGACAATGTGTGTGACCGCGGGATGGCTTTCGCTGGAATATCTCGCGCTGGGACCGTATTCGTGGATGTACGGGTATGGAGGGGCCCTCGAGACGATTCCTGTCTACCTGGCGCTCGCAAAGACGGGAAGCGCCTTCTCCCTTTGGGCGCCATTTCTTGCGGGCGGTTTGGATCGCCTCTCGTTCTGGGGGAGCGCGGACGCGCTGAACCTCGAGCCACTCTTTTTTGCTACTTTCCCGGTCTGGCTCGCCTACGGCCTTCTCCAGTTCCTTCAGCGGGCCGCCGTCGTGTACTTCACGGCGCGCGTCTGTGACGAGCAACTCGGAATGTCTCCTCGGGCGAGCGCGCTGGCTGGGCTGCTCCACGCCGGCGTCACCTATTTCTCGCTCGGGGAATCGGTCGCGATCTCTGCGCTGCCGCTGTTGCTTTGGGCGCTTCCGAAGATCGCCAACCTCCGGTGGTTTCTCCTCTGGGCGGTCATTGGAGGACTCGGGTTTTCGACGCTGACGACGTTCTCTCAAAGCTTTCCGTTTCTCATCGCCTTTGCGATGTTGTGGTTCCTCTTCATCGTGAGAGAACGCTCCGCTAGGTTTTTTCTCGCGGCTTTCGCGTTCGCGGTCGCGGTAGGGGTCATGGATAGCCCCCAGCTCCTGGCGATGCTCTATAATGCGCCCTTCTCCCATCGTGTTGGCTGGCCGGTCGAGAGCCTGGACTGGTCATTCAGGTCGCTGTTCTATTACGGCCTGCACTTTGATTTCTTTCATCAGGACAAGATAGTAAAAACCGTTCTTTTCAACCTTCCGTTGATCCTCGTCGCGCTGGGCAGTATAGTCGCATGGCGCTATCGGCGCGAGTGGGCTCCGTGCAGACTGTTCCTCGCCATCGCTGCCCTTTACGTGCTGCTCTCACTGAAGGTTATCTTCGTGGGCGCGCAGAGAATAGCGGGGCTGATATTCCCGTGGGTCCACGGCATCAACATGGAACGGTTCTATACCATTCCGGCACCGTTCTTGATGACGGTCACGATGGCGATTGCGCTTTTTGTTATTTTGCCCAAGGTGCCCGTGATCTCGAGGTGGAGAGCGGCCTACGGCGGCATTGTCGGGGCGTTTATTCTGTTTCTCCTGTTCTGGCCGAAGGTCAGCCTCTTTTATCCCTTGATGATCGACTCCTGGGGTGAGGGCAACTTCAAAGTGCGGGCGTTGCACGAGCTTCGCCAGTCCGAGTCAGGACTCTTCCGTGTTGCCAGCGTGCTCGACCTCCAGCCGGCCTACGCGTACGCGCACGGGTTGGAAGCCGCCGATGGATGGGCGAACCTGTTCCCCCGTGTCTATCAGGAGCTGTGGCTCAGGGTATTGGATCCGCTGTTTGAAAACCTCCCGAAAAACCGTGATATCTTCGATCCTCCGAAGGGACGTCCACAGGATCATTACATCTTTCTGGGGACTGGGCTTCTCACACCGGGAATCGGACTGCTGCCTGGCGAAAACCCAACTAAGGCTCTCGAGGAGGGTTTCGACATCGACCGACGGTTCAATCTGCACTTGCTGTCGTTGCTTAACGTGAAGTACCTGCTGTCCGAGTATCCGCTTAAGGCTAATGGGTTACGTTCAGTCCATGAACCAATTCCTCCCCCGTCCGCGCTGCGATCACGCGATTACGCTACCGGCTTGGTCAACAGTCCGCGACAGAGGCAGAAGGGCGATCCCCGCTGGCGGCAGATCTTCACCGATCTGAGAGAGGCGATCGAGCGAAAGCGACGGGGGAAAGACATCTACATCTACGAAAACGTCCAGGTTCTTCCACGGTATCGCTTTGTCACTCAGATAAGGACCGCCGAAACCGGGAGAGAGGTTCTCAACGAATTGTCTCGGATGACCTCAAACGCGCTGCGCGAGACAGCGCTAGTTGAGGAACGTGACACGGGTCAGCTCGGGAACGTGACGTTGCTTTCTGCGGGCGCCGTTGAAATCGAGCGCTATGCTCCCGACGAAATCCGGTTGTCGATTCAAAACAGTCACTCTGGTTTTTTAGTTATCGCGAACACGTGGAATCCATCTTGGCGCGCCGAAGTTGATGGGCACGAGAGGAGTCTGGTGCGGACGAACCATGCGCAGTTCGGATTGCCTACAAAGCCTAACGAGCAGCGAGTCCGGCTATACTATGCGCCGCCGTATGGCCCGGTGAGGTTACTCCTGGCTCACCGGCGAGATGGCTAGGCTACTGATGAATGCCAGGAGGGCATACTCAGTCCGCCCGTATTGGTACAAGATCGACCGTGAAGGAAGGGTAA
>DATEAO010000269.1:0-2941 GCA_035288345.1 Candidatus Methylomirabilota bacterium
CGGCCGCTGCGGTCCTCCACTATGCTCAGGCGGTCTTCGACGGGTTGAAGGCGTTTCATGGCGTGGATGGGAAGGTCCGCCTCTTTCGCCCCCAGAAGCACATCGAGCGGCTCAACAACTCGGCCAGGCGCATGTGCATCCCTCAGCTCGATCCCGGCTTCGCGCTCCAGTCGATCCTGGCGCTGGTTGAGCTTGAGAAAGAGTGGGTCCCGAGGACCATCGGCACCTCCCTCTATGTCCGTCCGATCATCATCGCCACCGAGCGGTTTCTGGGGGTCCGGCCCGCGAAGTCATACCTCTACTACATCATCCTGTCCCCTGTGGGCGCGTACTATCCCGAGGGGATGAACCCGGTGAAGATCCTGGTGGTGGAAGAGTATGCGCGAGCGGTTCCCGGTGGGGTCGGAGCAGCCAAGACCGCGGGAAACTACGCGGCCAGTCTCTACGCCAGCGAGGAGGCGAAGCACGCAGGGTATACCCAGGTGCTTTGGCTCGATGGCGTACACCGGAGATATCTCGACGAAGTTGGAACGATGAATATCATGGTGAAGATCGGGGACGAGATCATCACGCCGCCCCTCACAGGGACGATCCTCCCCGGGGTCACACGAGATTCTGCGCTGACGCTGATGCGTGACTGGGGACTCAAGGTGAGCGAGCGACAGGTCTCTATCGACGAGGTCGTCTCCGCACACAAGAAGGGCCAGCTCATGGAGGTGTGGGGGACCGGGACCGCGGCAGTGATCTCTCCGGTTGGCGAGCTCTCGTACAAAGGGGAGAAGATGGTCATCAATAACCGCGAGACCGGGCCACTCACCCGAAAACTCTATGACGCGATCGTTGGGGTTCAGTACGCAACCGCTCCTGACCGGCACGGGTGGACCGTGGAGGTGACATGATGGACTGCGTCTTTTGCAAGATCAGAGACGGACAGATCCCCTCATTCAAAGTCTACGAGGATGGCAAGACGCTCGCGTTCCTGGACATCAACCCGCTCAATCCCGGCCACTGCCTGGTGGTTCCCAAGATCCACTCGGCCACGATCTTTGAGATTGAGCTGCCCGATCTTACGGCGGCGATTGCCACGACAAAGAAGGTGGCTGGGGGAGTGAAGAACGCGTTTCAAGCCGAAGGGGTGAATATCTTTCAGGCGAACGGTGCCGCGGCGTTCCAGTCAGTCCCTCACTTCCACTTCCACGTCATTCCCCGCTGGGCCAATGACGGGAAGGGATTCGATTGGAAGCTTGTGCCGGGGGATTCTTCGCAGCTCAAGCTCAATGCTGAGCGCATCCTTTCGGTGATACGGTAGAGTCAATCGCAGCGCGGGCGCCCCCCACTGCTTCGCTTTGCGAAGCAAAGCGATGGGGCCGCGCTCCCGCAGAGACCAGTGTGGCAGGGAGAGCCCGTTAGGAGAGCCGTGAGCATGACGGAGCGGAAGATCAGAGTTTTGGTGGCCAAGCCCGGTCTGGATGGGCATGACCGGGGCGCGAAGATTGTAGCTCGCGCATTGCGCGATGCGGGCTTCGAGGTGATCTACACCGGGCTCCACCAGATGCCGGAGCAGGTGGTGGCCACAGCAATTCAAGAAGACGTGGATGCGATCGGCCTTTCAGTCCTCTCGGGCGCGCACCTCTATCTTTTTACGCGTGTGCTGGAGCTTCTCAAGGGAAAGGGGGCCGATGACATCATGGTCTTCGGGGGCGGCGTCATTCCACCCGAGGATATCGCGGCGCTCAAAGCGATGGGGATCAAAGAGATCTTTACTCCAGGGACCTCCACACAGGAGATTGTCCGCTTCGTACGGGAGAATATTCGGGCGAATGTCTAACTCATTGATGGCAATTGATCGTCGAGTCGAGCTGGTCCCTAGCAGAATACTGAAACATTCTGTGGGGCATCTCCCGTGTTCGAACGCGGGCTTGGCCGCCGCGCTAATCTTCGCGGGAGCGCGGGCGTGGCACAGCCCGGGTGCCCGCGCTGTAATCAGGGCTGTTTTGGAAGGGGGGCGTGCCCCCCTCCGAGTGACTGGATGGTGACCCGGCTGATATTGGCATTCTTTTGCTTTCTCCTGGCTCTCCACGACTACTTTCGAGGAAGCCTCGAAGGCGCTCAGCCGAATCGGGAAGGACTCGTGGCCGCGTTGCTGGCAGGCGACTCGGCCGCTGGGCCGTTTCTCCTGATTGCGGTTGGGCTTTTCTTGATGTATCGGGCCTGGGAAGCCTACAACATTCGGCGATCTCGCCGATCTTCGGCAACACACAATGGATGACGAGGTGTGCCCTGTTTTGAACGATCGAGGAGGTGACTGACGTGTTTCTCCGTCTCACACTGGCGCTCTGCTGTTTTCTCTTTGCCATGCACGAATATTTTGTCGGCTATGTGGAGGGGGCGTCCCTTCAGCCTGATTGGATCGGCGAGCTCATGCTTGGCGAGCCGGTGGCCGGTGTGCCCCTTCTGGTGGCGTTTGGCTTTTTCCTGATCTACCACGTCGGGATGCATTGGCGCGTGTCGTCCCGACGGTAGGAGGAAGGCGCAGTGGATTTTGAGCTGAACGACGAGCAGCGTCTCCTTTGCCTGACCGCCAGGGAGTTCGCCGAGCACGGCATCGCGCCCCAGATCGCCGAGTTCGATGAACGCCAGGAGTTCCCGCACGGCATCGTAAAGAAGCTCGGTGAGATGGGATTCCTCGGCATCACGATCCCGCCGGAGTATGGTGGCGCTGGCCTCGACTACCTCTCCTACGCTCTGATCATCGAGGAGCTGGCGAGGGTTGATGGCTCCATTGCCCTGACCGTTGCCGCTCACAACTCTTTGTGCACGGGGCATATTGCGCTTGCGGGAAGTGACGCTCAGAAATCGCGCTACCTCGCGCCGCTGGCCACCGGGGAGATGCTTGGGGCCTGGGGGTTGACCGAAGCTGGCTCTGGCTCGGACGCATCCT
>DATEAO010000270.1:0-16803 GCA_035288345.1 Candidatus Methylomirabilota bacterium
CCTCGGGGACGATGCTCAAGATCTTCTGCTCCTGGCCCTTGCCGATGCTGCCGCGGTGACCGGGGCATCGCCCGCTTCGGTTTGGCGTAGCCCAAGCGGCCAGCTCGTGGAATCGTTGCTCCTCGGGTGGAAGGAAGACGAATCGACCCGAGCAGTCCCTTCGCTGATTCACGGCGAAGATGTCATGGCCTACTTTGACCTTTCCCCGGGACCGGAGGTCGGTCGCCTGCTGGAAGCGGCGCACGAGGCGCAGGCGCTTGGTCTGGTGTCGACAAAGGAAGATGCTTTAGCGTATCTTCAGCGCTGGCGCGGCGCGGCGAGAGAAATCCCGTAGCGTGGCGCAGCCCGGGGCGCCCGTGCTGCAATGTAGAAGGTAACACGCTGTTCGGGTAGAATGGGGGCGCCTGTGCCTCGAAGCCACGGACCTCTATGTCGAAAACTGCGGCCATTATTCTGATCGGAAACGAGATCCTCTCAGGGAAGGTGACCGATCTCAACGCGGCTTACCTGTGCCGCGAGCTTCGCGCCCTCGGGGTGGACGTCAGAAAGATCTCTGTGATCGCCGATGACGTCGGGCTGATTGGCCAGGAAGTGGCGGAGTTCGCCAAGCGGTACGACATCGTGTTCACCTCGGGCGGTGTCGGTCCCACCCACGATGATGTGACGATCGAAGGCGTGGCGAAAGGGCTCGGTGTGCGGGTTATCGAGCATCCGACGCTGGTGTCTCGCCTCGAGCAGCTCTACAGGAGGCCGCTCAACGACGCGCGGCTGAAAATGGCGCAGGTGCCCGAGGGGGCCGAGCTCCTGGCCGACGAGCTGCTCTTTCCCGTTATCGCGGTAAGCAACCTCTACATCTTTCCCGGGGTCCCGGAAATTTTCAGGGAGAAGTTTGACGCCATCAAGGAGCGGTTCCGCGATCAGCCGTTTCACCTCGTCAACGTCTACGTGCGAATCGGGGAGGGGACGCTGGCGACCTACCTGAACGAGTTGCTCTCCAGGTACCCGGATCTTCTGCTGGGATCGTACCCGGATTTTTCCAACCCCGACTACAAAGTCAAGGTGACGCTGGAGTCGAAGGATCGCGACTATCTGACTCAAGCGCTGGAGGAGTTCGTGGAGTCGTTGCCGCAAGACGGCCTGGTGCGGGTGGAGTAGGACTGATCGGGAGTGACCGTTCAGCGGTTCGGCGAGCTGTCAGGCAGGGTGGTGAGCCATCGCGCCCAGGCATTCCAGTAGTCATCCCCGCCGACGTGGTACGTGTTGTTATGGTCAGCCCCTGCGATCGTGTAAAATGCTTTCGGCTCATTCGCGATTTCGAACAGCCGGCGGCCGTGCGAAAACGGGACAGTCTCATCGCGGTCGCCGTGAAGGATGAACACGGGGATTGTCACCCTTGGGAGTTTCTCGCCTGAATCGTAGCGGTGCTGCAACAAATAACCCGCGCCTGGAAGCGTCCGGTGCGCCATCGCTTGAACGGACAGGAACGGGGCCTCGAGAACCAGGGCGCGCGGTGGGTGATGCAGCGCCATTTCCACAGCGAGAGCGGCTCCGAGGGACCGGCCAAAGTAGATCAGATCTCGGGCGTGTTGTCCCGTCTCCTTGCTCATCGCGGTGAGCGCCGCGCGCGCGTCCCGATAGAGTCCCTCTTCGGAAGGACGCCCCTGGCTCTTCCCGTATCCGCGATAGTCAAAGATGAACACTCCCACGCCGAGCCGGTCGTGGAAAAGATGGATGTTCTCGAGACGGTGGCTGATGTTTCCGGCGTTGCCATGAAACCAGACGAGGGTGAGCGGCGATCGGCCCGGAATATACCATCCGTGCAGCCGGATCCCATCCTCGGTCTGGAACCAGAGATCGCGGAAGGCCAGCCCCAGATCGGCCGGGGTGGCGATCAGCTCGGCAACGGGGAAATAAATCAGCGACCGCTCGATGGTCTCCCGGCATCCCGCGGCCAACAGGGCGACCGCGGCGATGGTTCGCACGCCTCTCATTGCGTATTCATTCTACCTCAACACTCATGAAGCTATTCGCGAAGCGCGCCCTGGCATCTTCGGGGCCGCCGGCGGTCGGTGGCTCTACTCCAATCGGCCGTAATCTGCAACTTTAGATTTTCGATTTTCGATTGAAGAACCCGCCGGATGTCCCCCAATCCAAAATCGGCAATCCAAAATCCAAAATCTAACTGGGCGGGACGCGTCGCTTCAGTCCCGGCGGAGTCTGCCCTTTCAGGGCGGGTGGAAGGTCGTTGGGCGGTAGTGGGGCCCACGGACCTTCATAAGCCGGACCAATATGCCACACGCTCTCCCATTGCGCGTAAAAGTTTCCCGACACGTAGAAGACTTCCGGCTGTGTTCCTTCCACGTAGTAGATGGACGTTCCGGGGATGAGGATGTAGCGAACCGGCGCGAGCACCACGACCGAACGTTTCTTCGCCTGACCTGGAGGAATTCCACCGTGGCCCGGCGGAACTCTTCCATGCCCGGGGGGCACGCCGACAACGGGCGGTGGAGGCGGCGAGGGTGAGTAGACCACGCAACCACTGAGCAGCACAAGTCCGGTACAGACCGCGAATATCCGCGTCACGATGGTCCTCCCTCCACAACTCTCCTTCTTCTTTCTAGCGTGCCGGCATGAGGATCTGCAACGTTTTTCCGTGAGCACGAATGTGAAACGCCTGCGAGCCGAGGCTGATCAAAAAGGTCCAAATGCAAGGCGGCGAAGATTGGGACGACCGAGGCGTACGCGGTGCCGGTTCGAGCGCCGGCTCCACCGGCGCAAGCTTCCGGGGGAGGTTCGGCCTCTCTCGATCGGCTTGTCCGATCGCGGAGGTGAGGGGCAGTTGGGCATGCCCCTCCAAGGAAAGCCTGCGCCGCAGATGGGCCTTTTTCAGCAGCCTGTTAGCATGTTCGTGAGCACGGGCGGGCGACAGCCCGGGCGCCCGTGCTGCAATCAGAACGCTCCGGGAGGGTCCGATTCCGCGCGGGCTTCGAACACATGCGAGGAGTGATGATGGATCATCAGCCAGCGCCCACCCCTCCGCTCGAAGATATTGGTCGCGAGGGCGGAAGTCACGCCGATGTTTCCCCGCGTCTCGGAGAGGATATCTTCAGTGCACGTCAACCACGCGACCATGCCTTCAATGTGCACCTGGACATCTCGAATCGTAAAGCGAATCTCCACGGTGTTCCTGAAGATCGCCTCCCAGCTCCCCCTGACCGCTTCCCAGCCGCTCAAGAGCGACCAGCCAGGGTGCACACATCGGACATGGGGCTCCTTGGCCCAGACGCTTTCCATCTCCGCCAGGTCCAGGCTCTCGAAGGCCCGGTAGAAGCGGTCGTTGACCTCGAGGACCTCAGCTTCGGCTTCGTCGTCCGGCGTCACCGTCGTTCTCCGGGCAGCCGACCACAACCTCTGCGCCACGAACACTCACCGGGAGCGGCGTCAGGCGCGCTCCGGGGCACGGGCCTTCCACGCAGAGCCCGGTCTCGGGCTCGTACACCGCCCCATGAGTCGCGCAGATAAGAAGGCGGCCGTCCTCTGAAAAAAACTCGTTTGGCCAGGCATCGAGCGGCGTGCCGACGTGGGCGCACCGGTTGACATATGCATAGAACCGGCCCTCGTGATTCACCACGAATGCCTCCACGGCCTGATTGTCGCAGACGAGGCGGACCTTGGCCGACCGGCCGGGCTCCATCATCGGCACGACCGCCACGGCGTCCGGGAGTGATCCGCCTTGGCTCACTTGCACCTCCCTGTACTCGCAAATACTTGGGTCGTGCGCTAGCGCGGGCGGGCGACTCTTTGCCCGCGCTGCAATAAGAGTTCCCTCAGTCTACGAGAAGAATTTTACCGAAATCAATGGAGAAATTGTCGCGTGGCTTTGCCCCATTTTTCGTCGCTGTGATAGCATGAATGGGTGTTCGCGGTTGAGGTCTCCGAGCTTAAAAAAAGTTTCCACGCCGGCCTGTGGTCGCGCCGGGTCACAACCGCGCTGGCTGGCGTGAGCTTTACCGTCCCCCGGGGGACGATCTTCGCCGTCCTCGGCCCGAACGGGGCAGGGAAGACCACCCTGCTATCGATCGCCTCGACCCTGTTGCTTCCGGACAGCGGATCTGTGCGGCTGCTGGGGTTCGATGTCGTCCGCGAGGCCCCCCGAGTGCGCGAGCGGATCAACATGGTGAGCGGGCACACGAATTTCATCTGGAGCCTGACGACCCGCGAGATCCTCGACCACCACGGGATGCTCTACGGTCTGACGGGACGCGCGCGGGCGCGGAAGGTGGAGTCCCTCATAGAGCGATTCGAGCTCCGCACGCACCGTGACGTGGCCTACAACGAGCTGTCGACCGGGCTCAAGCAGCGGCTGGCGCTCGCCAAGGCGCTGGTGAATGACCCCGAGCTTCTGTTTCTGGATGAGCCGACCGTGGCGCTGGACCCGGACATTTCAATCCGGATCCGCGAGGAGATCGCGCGGCTGCGCCGTGAACGCGGTGTGACGGTGCTCCTCACGACCCACGACATGCCGGAGGCCGAATTCCTCGCCGACGAGATCGCGTTCCTCCGTCACGGGCGCATCCTGGCCCAAGGCGACGCAGAGTCGCTGAAGCGCCAGGTCAAGATCGGCGATACGATCACGATCGAGCTGGACGGGCTCGATGGCTCTCTGGATCTCTCAGGTGTTCCGGGCGTGCTCTCTTACCGCTCGGAGAACGGACGCATCGAATGCGTGGCTGACAGCGCCCGAAAACGACTTCCGGAGCTGCTCCGTCTCATCCGCGAGCGCGGTGGCGTTGCGAGCGACGTCCGCGTGTTCGAGCCTGACCTAGAATCTGTGTTCGTCGAGTTGGCGAAATGAAAAGGCTATCAGCTAATTTAGCTGTCAGCTTCGGGCCTTTTCGATCCGACTGGTTTGCTGATCGCTGAACGCTGACTGCTTTTTATGAACCACGCGATTCGGGTCGTGGCATTTACCAAGAAGAACTGGATCAATACCAGGCGGAACATCTTCACCATTTTCGAGATCGTGTTCTGGCCTGCGGTGGGTGTGCTCTCGGTCGGCTTGCTGACCCGCTTTCTCGAGCTGACGCCGGAGACCTCCACGTTTGTGTTGATCGGGACCCTGGCGCTCTCTCTCGTGCAGATCTGCCAGCTCGATGTGGCCTACGCGATTCTGTTCGACATGTGGGGGAAGAGCGCCAAGCACCAGTTTCTGGCCCCGATCAGCCCGTGGCACATGGTGCTTGGAAGCTGGCTCATGGGCGTCATTCGCGGCCTGGTCGTGTTCGGCCTCCTCGCGGGCGTCGCGCGCCTGGCGTTCGGGTTCGATTTTTTCGCGCCCGGACCAGTTGCGGTCGCGATCTTCCTCCTCGGCATGTTCCTGACCGCGGGGGCCATCGGGATCTCCGTCTGCGTGCTTCTCCTCCTCTTCGGCCTCAGGGCGGAGGTCTCCGCGTGGTCGGGGGTGAGCCTCGTCCTCCTCCTCTGCGGGATTTACTATCCGGTCACCCTGCTCCCCGAGCCGTTCATGACGCTCGCGGCCTGGATCCCGCTCACTCACTTCCTGGAGGCCTTCCGTGAACATTTTGGATTCAGCCCGGTCTTTCAATCGCCGCTTTTGAAAGGCTTCCTCAGCGTGGGCGCCTACCTCGCTCTGTCCTACTGGGGACTCACAGCCGCGATCAAGCGCGCGCGCCGCAACGGCCTACTGCTCAGGCTCTCCGAGTAGCGGGTACTGGCTCAATTCGCTTCGCCATACTTCGTTCTCGGTCGTCGCCGGCCCTCAACGTACAACCACGTACGCCTCAGGCTGACTCCTCCCTCGGGCCTCGTCTGGCTCGCAACTTGGCCCAGTACCGGCGCCCAAACTGACCCACTCCCGAGTAGCACAGCAGATTGAGTTTTCGGGGGGTGGCGTGTATCATCAGGTTCACCGTTGAGCATGGCTAGGAGTCAGGGTGTTTTTATGGAAACGAGCCGAAATCAGCCGCAGAACGCGCATCTCCGCATCGGCTTTGTTGGGGCTGGAGTCGTGGGCCGGTCGCTGGCGATGGTCCTTTCCCAGCGCGGCTACTCGGTCACGTCTGCGACCAGCCTGAGCGTGAAGTCAGCGGAGGCGCTGGCTGGGTCGGTTGCTCACTGCCGCGCCGGCACGATCCATGACGTTCAGGAAACGGCCGACCTCATCTTTCTGACCGTGCCTGACGATCAGATCGAGCCGGTCGCGGCCCGGCTCGCGCAAGAAATCTCCTGGCGCACCGGGCAAGCCGTTGTCCATTGCAGCGGCGCGCTCTCCCTTGACGTTTTGCGCGCGCTCGATGAGCACGGCGTTGCGGTCGGATCGTTCCATCCCCTGCAAAGCCTGGCCTGCGTGGAGGACGGCGTGCTCAGGCTTCCCGGGAGCTACTTCGGGGTCGAAGCAGACGAGCCGCTTCGCTCGACACTGTCCGCAATGGTGCGCGCCCTTGGCGGCCATCTCCTTCTGCTCCCTGGGCATTCCAAAGCCCGTTACCATCTGGCCGCGACCATCGCGTCGAACTATGTAGTGACCCTGTTTGCCGTCGCGGTTGACCTTCTGGGCCAGAAGGGGATCACGCCTGCAGAGAGCGCATCGGCGCTCTTGCCGTTGCTCAGAGGAACAGTGGACAATCTCGCTCAGCTTGGTCTGCCTCGCGCGCTGACAGGTCCGATTGCGCGCGGGGACCTTGGAACGATCCATCGCCACCTCGAAGTCCTGCGCGGAGAAGCGCCGGGGGTCGAGCCGTTGTACCGCCACCTTGGAGCTGCGACCGTGCCCCTCGCCATGCAGAAAGGCGCGCTGACGAGCGAGCGAGCGGCCCGGGTACGTCAATTACTAAATGGAACGGAGCGTGCGTGATGCGAGTGACTGGCGCTGACCTCAAGGAGATGAAGGGCCGAGGCGAGCTTGTTCCCGTGCTGACGGCCTATGACGCGCCGACCGCACGGATTCTGGACGATGCGGGCATTCCGGTCCTTCTCGTGGGAGATTCACTGGGCATGGTGGTCCTCGGCTATGAAAACACCACCCGTGTCTCCATGGAAGAGATGCTCCATCACACGAAGGCGGTGGTCCGCGCGAGCCGCACTGCGATGGTCGTGGCGGACATGCCGTTTCTGAGCACGACCGTGAGCGTGGAGCAGTCGATCGAGAACGCGGCGCGCTTCATCAGAGACGCGGGGGCTCAGGCCGTCAAGGTGGAAGGCGGAGAGCGCGTTGTGGAGACGGCGCGCCGGATTGTCGACGCCGGGATTCCGGTGATGGGACACTTGGGTCTCACGCCCCAGCAGGTGCTGAATCTGGGCGGGTACAAGGTGCAGGGACGCTCAGGTGAAGCGGCGGAGCAGATCCTCAAAGACGCCCTCGCGCTCGAGCGGGCGGGGATTTTCTCCATCGTGCTGGAGTGCATTCCCGCGCCGCTCGCCAAGCTGATCACCAAAAGCCTGGCAATCCCGACCATCGGAATCGGCGCGGGGCCGGACTGCGACGGGCAGGTTCAGGTCATTCATGACATTCTTGGTCTCTCGGACTTCTTCCCCAAACACGTCAAGCTCTATGCGAGGCTGGGAGACGCGATCAAGCAGGCGGCAAAGAGTTATCAGGAGGAGGTCAAAAACGGGCAGTTTCCGACCGAGGCCCACAGCTTCACGATGGACGAAAGCGTGATCCGCTACGTTGAGGACCAGCTCGCCAAAGACCGCCAGCGCACTTCTGACCGGTAGTGTCTGTTTTTCCATGACACTTCACGCTTCACCCTTCACTCTTCACGTTCAGGCCAATGGAGCGTCTTGAGACAGTTGACGCCATGGCTGGGTGGCGCCGGGCCGCTGTCGGGTCGGTTGGGCTCGTGCCGACCATGGGGTACCTGCACGAGGGCCATTTATCGCTCGTGCGCCGCGCTCGCGATGAGAACCAGCTCGTGGTCGTCAGTATCTTTGTGAACCCAACCCAGTTCGGGCCCAACGAGGATTTCACGACGTACCCTCGCGACATGAAGCGCGACCTCGAGCTGCTGGAGCGCGAGTCGGTCGACGCGGTCTTCCTCCCATCGGTTGATCGTCTCTATCCCGGCGCGTACGCGACCTACGTGACGGTGGAACGGATCGCGGCCCGTTGGGAAGGCGCCTCGCGCCCAGGACACTTTCGGGGAGTGGCCACCATCGTGTTGAAGCTCTTCAATATCGTTCGCCCGGACCGCGCGTACTTCGGGCAGAAGGACTACCAGCAGCTTCAGGTAGTCCGCCGCATGGTAAGCGACCTGGACGTTCCGATTGCCATCGTCGCGTGTCCGATCATCCGCGAGCCCGATGGGTTGGCGATGAGCTCACGGAACGCGTACCTCTCAATCGGGGAGCGCGAAGCCGCGACCGCGCTTTTTCGCGCCTTGAACGCAGGGGAGGAGTTATACAGGGCGGGCGAGCGGAGTGCATGCGCGGTCCAACGCGCGATAGAGGGGGTGCTCTCGAAAGAGCCTCAAGCTAAAACGGATTACGTGGCGGTGGCTGATCCTGAAACGTTAGACTCTCTCGAAGAGATCGGCGGTCGAGGCGCAGTCTGTTGCCTGGCAGTCAGAATTGGCAAGACCCGGCTGATCGACAACCTTTTGCTCCCGCCCACTCCGTCAGCCAAAATCTAGAATCTATGACTGTGAGCGCCCGGTGACTTCCGCGAGCCTGCCGATGATCGAGCGAAACGAGACGCCGCGAGACGCGGCTTCCCGTTTCTGCGCGCTTGCCGGAGTCAAGTAGATCCGGATCGTGTCAATCAGGCGGTTGATCCCGCCGGTCTTTGAAACGAAGGCGGTGTTCGAGGTCTCTTTGAATTTGAGCGGGTTGAACGTCGCTGACATGACGATCACGGGGATCTCTTTGTTGACTTTGCGGATTGCCGCCAGCACCTCAAGGCCGCTGATGTCGGGCATCACGACGTCGGTGAGCACCAGATCGAACTGCTCCTTCTGAAAAAGCTCGATCCCTTGCTTACCGTTCACCACTGACCGGACCTCATGCCCGTCTTTTGCAAGAAACTTGATCACAACGTCACGAATGACCTGGGTATCATCCACGATAAGTACCTTGGCCATGTTCACTCTCTCCTGTTGTACCGTTCCGCAAAGCCTGTCACCATGTGGGAACGGGTGGGAGTTCAGGGCTCTCAATGCTAATGTGTCGGCAAAAAGCCGACTTCTCATAAGAGGCGGTTGGCGTGTCGCTTTCTGTCAGCTCTAGCAGGCTGCTGAAAAATGCCCATCTGCGGCGCAGGCTTTCTTCGGAGGGGGGCACGCCCCCCTTCCGATTCCTCCCCCAAAGGCTTGCTCGGGCGAAGCCCGCGCTCGAACGGAGAATGCGGTCGCTCGTCGTTGCAACGTACATCTAAGTACGCCTCACTCCTCGCTTCGTCCTGCCTGCCGGCAGGCACGGCGCCGCCTTGCATCTGGACCTTTTTGAACGGCCTGCAGCTCGCGGGTGTTTCAACAACCTGCTAGGGCCGGGTGAAAAGGGCCGGGGGCTGCGAACTGGTCGGATTGGCTGGTATAATTTGACAGCATTCTAAGGATTGGAGCGCATGTGACTCGCCAGCTTCCTCTGCATGAGTTTCATCAGCGGCTCGGCGCGGCCTTTCAGGAACGCCACGGGTGGATGGTTCCGGGTCACTACGGCGATGTTGAGGCCGAGTATCAGGCGGTCCGTGCAGGGGCAGGAGTGTTGGACCGGTCCCACACCGGCAAGGTGGAGGTGTTCGGCAGGGACCGCGTCAGCTTCCTTCACGGAATGCTCACGAACGACCTCAAGGGGTTGTCTCCGGGCGAAGGGTGTGCCGCGGCGTTCCTCGATCACCACGGCAAGGTGCAGGCGCTCCTCAATGTGTACTGCCTCGAGGACCGGCTGCTGCTCTCGCTTCCTCCCGGCCTTGTCGAGAAAACGCTCGCGCTCCTCGACAAGTTTCTGATCTCCGAGCGGGTGGAATTTCGTGACGTGACGGAGCAGCACGGATGTCTGTCAGTGCAGGGACCGGAGAGCGCTCGGATACTCTCCGCGTTTGTCGGCGAGCCATCGACGTTGCCGTTCGGTCGGCACATGGAGCGATCGATTGACGAAGTGGCGGTCCGATTTTTCGGGACCACCGAGACCGGAGAAGAAGGGTTCCAGCTCTGGGTGGCTGTCGCGCAGCTTCCAATGATCTGGAGCCGGTTAATCGGGATCGGTGGCTCGCGGCTTAAACCGGTGGGCGAGTCCGCGCTCAATGTGTTGAGAGTCGAGGCCGGGATCCCGTGGTGCCCGGACGATCTGAACGAAGACATCCTCTTCATGGAAGCCGAGTCCCAGCTCGAATCCTTTGTGAGCTTTACCAAGGGCTGCTACATCGGGCAGGAGGTCGTGGCGCGGATCAAGTATCGAGGTCACGTGAATCGGCGGCTCACGGGGCTGACGTTTCTCAACGAGATGGCGCCCGGGTCGGGAGCAAAAGTGTTCGGAGCGGGAAACGACGTGGGGTGGGTCACCAGCGCGGTCTTCTCCCAGGCGTTGAAGCGGCCGATCGCCCTGGCTTTTCTCCGGCGTGAGGTTGACGTTGGGGCCGATGTCGAGGTGCGCAGCGACGCGAGCGCACTCAGCGCGAAGGTCTGTGCTTTGCCCTTCTATCATAGATAACCACGCGGCGACGGTCGCGAAGGGACAATCATGAGCGGTGGCACGAACCGTCTGGCAAAGGAAACCAGCCCCTATCTGCTGCAGCATGCGCACAACCCGGTGGATTGGTACCCGTGGGGAGAAGAGGCATTCAAGAAAGCGAGAGACGAAGACAAACCGCTCCTCCTCTCCGTCGGGTACTCGGCCTGCCACTGGTGCCACGTGATGGAGCACGAGTCGTTCGAGAATGAAGAGATCGCTCGCTTGATGAACGATCTCTTTGTCTGCATCAAAGTCGACCGGGAGGAACGCCCCGATGTGGACCACATCTACATGCAGGCGGTGCAGTCTCTGACCGGGCACGGCGGCTGGCCGATGACCGTGTTTCTCGCGCCGGATGGGACCCCCTTTTATGGCGGAACCTACTATCCACCCACGGACCGGCATGGGCTCCCCGGCTTTCCGCGTCTGCTCACGGCCGTGGCTGACGCGTACCGCAACAGGCGGGATGAAGTGATGGGGAGCGGCAAAGGGTTGGTGGAGCAGCTCCGCTCGAGCGAGCGGCTGCGAGGCTCGTCCGAGCTGCTGACCACTGATATCCTCCACGGAGCGTTTCAAGGGCTCGCGGGGCAATTCGATGAGCGTTACGGCGGATTCGGCCGCGCGCCGAAATTTCCCCAGCCGATGGCGCTCGACTTCTGCCTCCGGTACTGGGCAAGGACCGGCTACCCCCTGGCGAGGCAGTTCGTCACGCTCACTCTCACGCGAATGGCACGGGGCGGGATGTACGACCAGCTCGGCGGAGGGTTCCACCGCTACTCGGTCGACGAGGTCTGGCTGGTGCCTCACTTCGAGAAGATGCTCTACGATAACGCCCAGCTCGCGCGCGTCTACCTCGATGCGTGGCTTGCCACCGGCGACGCCGAGTACCGAACCGTCGCCGAGGAGACCCTTGATTATGTTCTGAGAGAGATGACCCATCCCGACGGCGGATTTTATTCAACCCAGGACGCAGACTCTGAAGGGAAAGAAGGGAAATTCTTCCTCTGGTCCCCCGACGAGATCAGGCGTGTGCTGGGTGAGAGCGAGCTTTCACGGGTCGCGCTCACATACTGGGGGCTTAACGACGGCACTAACTTCGAAGGGGAGAACATCCTCTGCGTGCCGCGCGAGCCGTCTGAGGCCGCTGCATTGTTGGGGCTGTCAGTTGAAGCGATGAACCAGTATCTCGCTGAGGCCCGCGCGCGGCTCTTCAAATCACGCGAGGAGCGAGTGCACCCCGGGCGTGATGAAAAAGTGCTCTCGGCCTGGAACGGGCTCATGCTCAAAGCGTTTGCCGAAGCCTCGCGGGTCCTTGGCCGGGCTGATTACCTGGAGGCCGCGCTCCGCAACGCGAGCTTCGTGCTGACTCAGCTCCGCCGGGATGGGCGGCTGCTTCGGACCTGGAAGGACGGAGAGGCAAAGCTCCAGGGGTACCTGGAGGACTATGCCATGGTGGCCGACGGCCTCCTCGCGCTGTTCGAGGCCACATTCGAGAGACGCTGGCTTGATGAAGCGCGGCGGTTGGGAGACGAGATCCTCCGGCTGTTCTGGGATGATGACGCCGAAGGCTTCTTCGATACAGGCTCTGATCACGAGGCGCTGGTGTTGCGGCCGAGGAATCTTTTCGATAACGCTGTGCCATCCGGGAGTTCCGTGGCCGCGGAGGTGTTACTGCGTCTCGCGCTCCTCACCGGCGAGGAGCGATATGAGCGTCACGCCGTGAAGGCGATTCGTCATGTCGCTGACTTGATGCTCCGTTATCCGACCGGGTTTGGTCGCTGGCTCGGCGCCTTCGACCTTCACCTGGGACCGGTGGCTGAGATCGCGCTCGTGCGTCCAAAAGCTGGAGATGAGCATCGCTTTGACGCGCTCGCCCACGAAGTCTTTTCCCGTTACATTCCGAAGCGCGTTGTGGTTGGTGGAGAGGAGGGAGCCTCGGGCCTGTCGGAGCTTCCGCTCGTTGAAGGCAAGAGCGCGGTCAGCGGAAAGGCGACCGCGTATGTCTGCCACAACTACGCGTGCAGCGCTCCCACCTCCGATCCGGCCGAGCTTGCCCAGCAGCTCGGCCAATAGGCGATGATGCGCCATCAGTGGTTGTGGATGCTCACAACCACTCTGCCACTGCTTCTCGTCTTCGGCAGCGCGCCTCCCGATGCCACGGCTCAAACGCTTATTTTTGGCGCTCAAGGTGAGCCGGTCTGTCTTGACCCGCCGGTCATCACCGACGGCATCTCCCAGCGGGTCATCAGCCAGGTTTACGAGGGGCTGGTGAAGTACAAGGGAGCAACCACCGAGATCGCGCCGTCTCTCGCTGAGCGGTGGAGGGTCACAAAAGACGGCAAAGAGTGGACCTTCGAGCTGAGAAAGAACGTGAAATTTCACGATGGAGCGCCGCTCACCGCTGCGGCTGTTGTGTGGAACTTCGAGCGCTGGCGCCGGACTGCGCACCCCCAGCACGAGAATCACGTGAAAGCCGGGCGGGCGTTCGAGTACTACGAGGCCCAGTTTGGCGGCTTTGACGACAAGAGCCTGATCACCGGGGTACAGGCTGTTGGCCCGACTACCGTGCGTTTGACGCTCAAGGAGCCTCAGGGACCGTTTCTCGCGAACCTGGCGATGTTTTCGTTTGTCCTTTCCAGCCCCCCTGCGGTTGAGCGCTGGGGAACAGAATCGTGCAAGCGTCCGGTGGGGACCGGGCCCTTCAAGTTCGTGGAGTGGAATCCGAACCAGGAGGTGATCCTGGAAGCGAACCCGGAATATTGGGACCCCGAGGGCCGGCCGCGCGTGAAACGGGTGGTGGTGAGAAACATCAAGGACAACTCGCAACGTCTCGCCGCGCTCAAGGCGGGGGAGATCCACGCGATGGAGGGAGTGAACCCAGACGATGTGCGCGTGGTGAAGGCTGATCCGAAACTTCAACTGCTCTTGCGCCCGCCGAATACCACCGGGTATCTCGCGTTCAATTATAAAGTGAGGGAGTTTCGATCCGACAAAGTGCGTCGGGCGTTCGCCCACGCGATGAACAAGCCAGCGATTGTGGAGGCGCTTTATGGCGGCACAGGTCTCGTTGCCACGCAGTTCCAGCCGCCAGCACTCTGGGGCGCCAACCCGTCGCTCCAAGGCTTCGGCTGGGACCCTCAGAAAGCCAAAACCTTGTTGACCGAAGCCGGCTTTGCCCAGGGACTTCGTGAGATCAGTTGGGAGGATGGGAAAAAGCAACCACTTCAGCTCTGGTACATGCCGGTGTCACGTCCCTACTTTCCGAACCCGAAGGAGATCGCTGAGGCGATTGCCGCTGACCTGGCCAAGGTGGGAATCATGGTGAAGCTTGAGACTGTGGACTGGTCGGTCTACCTCGACAAGCGGCAGAATGGCCAGCTTCCGCTCTACATGTTGGGGTGGACCGGCGATAACGGCGATCCCGACAACTTTCTCTGCTACTTCTTCTGCGCGCCCGGCGCAAGCCGGGAAGGGTTCTACTCGAACCCGCGCTTGGCTGAGCTACTCCTGAAAGCTCAGCGCTTGATCGACCAGAAGCAGCGAGCCGTCCTCTACCGCCAAGCGGAGCAGATAATCCATGATGACGTGGCCCGGCTCTTCATCGCCCACAACCAACCGCCGCTCGCACTTCTGAAGAGCGTGCAAGGCTACGTCGCCCACCCCACCGGAGTCGAATACTTCAGCAGCGTGCGGCTCGCCGGTGGCCCAAATTAAGGTCTTGCGCGGTGCAACAGCAGCCGGTGGTGTGGCGTGACGCTATGCAACCTCATTGAACGTTGCGAGCCTCTTGTTCACCACACGCCAGAACGTTGCTACTGCTCTTGGTTTGCCTTCAAAGAAGTCTTCAAAGAAACCGGGCTTGTTGAGGGGCGGTGGGTAGGCATAGCGCTCACCGTCCTCGCCGAATTCTGTGACCCAATCGCTGGGTTCGCGAGAATCTATCAGCTTGAACAGCCGAGAAGAGTATAGATATGGCCGACCTGCATCATTGAGAAGGCGAAGATCATTCGCCTCGATGCCAATGACAACATAGGGCTGGCCAGGCGTTAAGTCTCGATACCTTACATTTTTCCGCCTGAGCTTGACGATCATCATTGATTCACCTGCTTGCGTTTCACCTCGACCTTACCAATCCCAGGACACTCATACCAATGATACTCGAAGTAGTCGCCAGCGATTTCGAACAGCGGGCTGCTTTTCTTTACCCACTTCGATGGTCTTCCGCCGTACCGTGCAACGAGACGCCGGACATCCCGAATCCGTTTGCCCTTGGCAATAACGCGGGCTTGAGCCAGCATCCGACGGGGCAATGTAGCGACGATTGACCCTCCTTACCCGCTTGAGCACACCTGAACGCAGCTAGTCAATTCTAACCCCATTCTTCGTCTTGGGGGTGTTCTGCCTTGAAACGCGAGTACCTCTTGGTGGTTAGGCGGGCCCATTATTTCCTGACTCGAGTTCGCTTCGCGACCTTGGCGGGCAGCGAGCGGCCGTGCGCGAGCGCCTTACGGAGCCATGCCTTCAGGTCCGATTCGGACTTCAAGACCGCGGGCGGAACGACCACCCACTCCTTCATCCGACGCCCCATTGTGACGAAAGGTCTCGCACGGGGAAGCTCGAGGAATCGTTCCCTGTCCTTCTCGCCCAGGCGGAGGACCATCTTACCCCGGACCAAGCCGGCGAACATGTTCCCGTTTACAAAAATGGCGGGGTAGCCGAACATCTTCCGCGGCTCCGCGCCTCTCAGTGACTGCACCGCGGCGTCGAAGGCGCGCACGAGCGCTGGCGGAGAGGGTTTCCACTTCATCTGACAGTTGACGATTGACGGGCAAGGAACTCGCGCACGGCCGCGTCCTCACTCGGGCCGATGTCGTCGAGCGCGCGCACTGAACACGGCGCGTGGCGCCCTCGACGACAGCGACTTGGACCAACTCCGACTCGACGAAAGTCTCGTTGCAAAGGTCTGCCCACTACCAGCGCGGTCAACTCGACCGTGAGCTTGCTACCGGGAGCAATGCGTTCGCGTGTCATACTCGCCATGGGCGGTCGAGCGGCCTAACGAGGATTGGCCGCGTGCTCCAACCGCCCGAGCAGGTCTTCCACGTCCGGTGGCAGCGGGCAGCGCCGTTCAACGCGAGGCCACAACGTAACCGGCGGCGCCGCAACCACCGCCTCCGGTAACCGAACCGTCGGCAGGTCATCATGCAGATGGTGCCTCCGGACGCAATGCAGCGCATTGCATGACGCGCGCACTCCGGGTCCGCACTCCCTCCAGAAGGCACGTGCGTCCCAAGTAGTGGCCAAGTTCGTCCGCCAAGAACACGTCCGCTCCTCGGTTGAAGCTCTGCGCCCGACCCTGAAGCCGGCGAGCGCATGCGGCCAGCGGCGCGAGATCGGCATCGTCGGCGATGACGACGAGAACGTCGATATCCTTGGGGTCCGGCCGGTCAGTGACGATCGAGCCGAGAAGCCCGATGCTGCGCACCCCCGGTACCCGTGCCGCTGCGTTGACGAAGCCGCGGACCTCCGCAAGAAGTTGTCCACGAACACCCGCAGGTTGACCGCTCACCCATGTTTCTTTGATTCCCACCGGGGCCGTCCGCTCAGTCCGCGTTCAAAAGCCTTGTTGAGGTTCGCGATGCAGGCCAAGGCCCCCTTGAGGTCCTCCTCGTGCCGGCGTCTGCCGATTTGGAGATGGAGGAAGAGCTCCTCCTGACGACCGAGAACGGAGAGATGCGCCCCGGATCGCCACGGTAACGGAGCCGGGCGGGGCCACGCCACACCTCCTTGTGCCTCCAGGTCGGTACCGCGGCATTTGTCGTTAGTCCCGCTTCGTACTCGCCCTACGGGAATGTGTCAGTGCAAAGCCTGGACTTGCCGTTCACCGCATGTGGATTGTCAAATTCGAGACTTGACCCTGGTCTCTCTCCGTTAGTCGCGGCGCAACTTGGACACCAATCGGTCGTACTCAGCGTGAGTACCAACCCAGAACCAAACAACATCCTCGCCGTCACGAAGGGCGACCGCCCGGTACCCAAGGCCGATTCGCGCTGAGAAGATTGGCCGTGTCGGATGGATTTGCTTGAACTGAAGGCTGAGATGGAAGGGATCCCGCTG
>DATEAO010000271.1:0-12176 GCA_035288345.1 Candidatus Methylomirabilota bacterium
GGCGGTGGGGCTCAAGCCGATTCCGACTGCCCCGTAGGCGGTCACCGCGACTCATGGAATTTCTAGAGACCTTCCAGGAGCTTCTCGAAGCGGCGGTTGATGCGAGGGCCTCAGACTTGCACCTGAAGCCGAACGCGCGCCCCATTTTTCGCATCAACGGCCGACTGGTTCCCCAGGAAGAGCGTGAGCCGTTGACCTGGGAGTTCATGGAGGGGCTGGTCAAGCGCGTGCTCGGTCCTCAGCGCCAGTCACTGTTGCAAGAAGGGCGCGAAGTTGACCGGTCCTACATGGTGCCCGGGCTCGGCCGTTTTCGCGTGAACGTCTTTCTCTCGAAGGCCGAAATCCGCGCGGTGCTCCGCATCATCCCGAATCGGATCCCTAACTTTGAGGAGCTTCATCTCCCCTCGGTGCTGGAGAAGCTCTCAACGGAGCGGCGGGGTCTGGTCCTGGTGACCGGGATCACCGGAAGCGGAAAGTCCACCACCCTGGCGTCGATGATCGACTACATGAATCGCCATCGGGAGGACCACATCATCACCATCGAGGATCCGATCGAGTTTCTCCATGAGGACAAGCGTTGTCTCGTCACGCAGCGTGAGATCGGTCAGGACTCCCAGACGTTCGCCCAGGCGCTGCGCGCCGCGCTCCGCCAGGACCCTGACATCATTCTGGTGGGTGAGATGCGCGATGAGGAGACAATGGCGACGGCCATCACCGCCGCCGAGACCGGGCACCTCGTGCTCTCCACGATGCACACCCTGAACGCCACCGAAACTGTGAACCGGATTCTTGCCACGTTTCCGCCTCACCAAGAGGGGCAGATCCGTCTCCAGCTCGCCGCGGTCCTTCAAGGGGTGGTCTCCCAACGCTTGGTGGAGCGGGCGGACGGCGCCGGTCGAGTGCCCGCGGTCGAGGTGATGCTCGGCACCGGCCTCATCAAGGACTGCATCCGCGAGCCCGAGAAGACAGCGACGATTCCAGCGGTCATCGCGGCGGGCCAGTCACAGTACGGAATGCAGGTGTTTGATCAGTCGCTCCTGACCCTGTACCGGCAAGAGTTCATCACGTATGAGACGGCGATGGCGGCGGCATCGAACCCGGATGACTTCGCCCTCAAGGTGCGCGGAATTCTCTCCGCTGGCGAGATGTCCTGGGAAGTGGGAGGAGCCGAGCCCGCCCAGCCCGACCCCAAGGCGGTGCCCAAGGGCGGAGGAAGCTCCTTCTTCAGGCGCTGACGGAGTGTTGAAAACACTCCGTCAGGTCAGGCTGGTCAAAAAGGCCCAGATGCAACGCGGCGAGGAAGCGAGGAGTGAGACGTACTGGGTCGTACGTTGCAACGACGAGCGACGAAGCCAACGCCGCAGATGGGCCTTTTTCAACACACTGATGAAGCCCTGAACCGTCACTCCCACTCTGGACGCCCACACACGAGCGGATCATGGGGGACGCTTGGGTGAATCCTTCCGCGCGGCCCCGTTCACGGGAACGTCGGGCGACGAACTCGCCGCGTCGAGGCCGGACCTCCGCGCCCCTGGATCGAACCGAGGCCCAGCGGGTGGCGTATGAGCTCCTCTCCCGGAAGGCGTGGACTCACCGAGAACTCCTGCTTCGGCTTCAACGCAGAGGCGCGCCCGCTCCAATCGCTGAGGATGTCATCAAGGATCTTGAGCAGCAAGGGTACGTCGACGATCAGGCGTTCGCGCTCGCCTGGGCTGAGACACGAGCGAGGCAGCGCCACCTGGGCGGTCGCCGGCTCCGACAAGAGCTCGTGAAGAAAGGCGTGGCGCCGTCTGCGGTCGAGAACGCCATCGAGCAGGCCTTTGGCCCATCGGGCGAGGAAGCGGAAGCATTGGTGGCCGCCAGACGTGAGTGGCCACGGCTCCTCAGGCGTGGGGCAGAGAAGGCGCCCCGCCGGTTGCGTGACCATCTCCTTCGTCGCGGCTTTTCCGCCGAGCTCGTTGAGCCCCTCGTCAAGCAGATGGCGCGGCTGGAGATGTGATTTCGATCCACTCCGCTCGGACAGTGTCATGACAGGCTCTGAGATCCGCCAACGCTTTCTCCGTTACTTTGGGGAGAGAGACCACACGGTGGTGCGCTCCTCGTCTCTCATTCCGCGCGACGACCCGACGCTTCTGTTCACCAATGCCGGCATGGTGCAATTCAAAGCGCTCTTCCTCGGCGAGGAGAGGCCGGAGTACCTCCGTGCGGCCTCGTGCCAGAAGTGCGTCAGGGCCGGCGGTAAGCACAATGACCTCGAAAATGTGGGACGAACCACGCGCCACCACACGTTCTTCGAAATGCTCGGGAACTTCAGCTTCGGCGACTACTTCAAGCGCGAGGCGATTCAGTTCGCATGGGAGTTTCTGGTGAAAGATATGGGGTTGCCCCCCGAGCGATTGTGGATGACGGTGTATAAGGACGACGACGAAGCCGCAGACATCTGGCTTCAGGGGATAAAAGTCGATCCCAAGCGCTTCGGGCGTCTGGGCGAGCAGTCGAACTTCTGGCAGATGGGCGACACTGGCCCCTGCGGTCCGTGCTCGGAAATCTTCTATGACCACGGCCCGGGTGTGGCTGGCGCCCCGCCCGGAAGTCCGGGCGAAGAGGGCGATCGCTATGTCGAGATCTGGAACCTGGTGTTCATGCAGTTTAATCGCGACGCGAGCGGCAACCTCACGCCGCTGCCGAAGCCTTCGGTGGATACCGGGATGGGGCTCGAGCGCGTGGCAGCGCTCCTGCAGGGGACGCGATCGAACTTCGACACGGATCTGATCCGTCCGCTCATCACTCACGTGGAGCGGCTCAGCCGAACACCTTACGGGGCCAGGGTCGAACACGATGTCTCGATGCGCGTGATCGCGGATCACGCCCGGGCCGCGACCTTTCTCATCGCTGATCGTGTGACCCCCTCCAATGAATGGCGCGGCTACGTGCTGAGACGAATCATGCGGCGAGCAATGCGCCACGGCCGCATGCTCGGTCTCAGCGCGCCATTTCTCTGGGAGGTGTCCGGCGGCGTGGTCGCCCTCATGGGGGACGCGTATCCCGAGCTGCGCGAGCAGGAGACGCGGGTCGCCGAGACGATCAAGCTCGAAGAGGAGCGCTTTTCGGAGACCCTGGACATTGGAATGGCCAAGATCCGTGAGTACCTCGAGGCCCACGGCGCGGAGAGCGGGAAGGTTGTCGACGGTAAATTTCTCTTCACACTCTATGACACCTACGGCTTTCCGACGGACCTCGCTCAAGAGTTCTTCGAGGATGCTGGCTGGCGGCTCTCGCCCGAAAGCATCGAGTCATTTGAGGCTGAGATGACGGCTCAGCGCGAGCGCGCCCGGCGGAGCGCGACATTCGGCGTGGGGGAGGAGGCTGACGCCGTCGTCGTCTACCAGCGTCTTGGGGCGGAGATCCCGCGAATCGAGTTCGTCGGGTATGACAGCCTCACCTCACTCAGCCGCATCCTTGCCTTGGTGAGCGGCGCGGGCCGGACCCGTGAAGCAACGGCGGGAGAAGAGGTCGAGATCATTCTCGATCGGACGCCGGCCTACGCGGAGTCCGGCGGCCAGGTGGGGGATACGGGGACAATTGCGAGCGCCGCCGGCCGGGGAGAGATCGTGGACACGTACTATCGCGGCCCGCAATTGATCGTGCACCGAGTCAAGGTCGTCTCCGGGGGGTTCCGCGAAGGGGAAGAGGTTGCGGTGAGCATCGAGACGCCGAGGCGCCAGGGGCTCCGCCAACACCATACGGGAACCCATCTGCTCCACGCCGCGCTCCGCAAGCTTCTCGGGACGCACGTCGCGCAAGCCGGCTCGCTCGTGGCCCCTGACCACCTTCGACTCGACTTCTCTCACCCCACGTCCCTCAAGGACCGGGAGATCGAGCGGATCGAGGAGCTGGTCAACGAGCAGGTGCAGGCCAATCTGGTCGTGAATCGACTGGAGATGCCTCTCGAAGAAGCGCTCCGCTCGGGCGCGTTGGCGCTCTTTGGGGAAAAGTACGGGGATCGCGTGCGCGTCATCAAGATCGGCGAGTTTTCTGTCGAGCTGTGCGGCGGCACCCACCTGGATCAGACAGGCCAACTCGGGTTGGTCAAGATCACCACCGAGGGCGCGGTGGCCGCCGGGGTGCGCCGCATCGAGGCGGTTGCCGGTCCCATGGCGCTCGGGCATGTCGTGCGTGCTGAGGCGGCATTGCGCGAGGCGGCCGAGATGCTCAAGATCTCCCCCCTCGATGTCCCGCGGCGACTCCAGAAGCTCCTCGAAGAGCAGCATGCGCTCGAGAAGCAACTCAGCGAGCTTGAGCTGAGGCTGGCGCGCGCCCGCGCTCAAGAGCTCGTGGCGGCGGCGCGGCAGGTGAACGGAGTGGCGGTCATCGCCAGCCGCGTGGATGGCCTCGACCAGGAAGGGTTGCGCGCGGTGGCTGACACTCTTCGCGATCGGCTCGGGTCAGGGGTGATCTGCATCGGGAGCGTGGTCGGGGATCGGGTGAATCTGGTGGCGGCGGTGACGAAAGATCTCACCAAGCGGTTCCATGCCGGGAAGCTGATCCAGGAGGTGGCGCGCGCGGTGGGAGGAAGCGGAGGCGGGCGGCCTGATCTTGCCCAGGCGGGCGGAAAGGAGCCGGCCAAGCTCGATCAGGCGTTGGCCGGCGTCTTTGACTGGGTGGCTCGTGTTTGATTGCAACAGGCTCTAAAGCGCGCACGAGCACGGGCGTGGCGCAGCCTCGAGCAAAAGGCTTTGAAGGCACGCGAGCACGGGCGGGCGACAGGCCGGGCGCCCGTGGTGCAATAGGATCGGTATGAGCGCATTCAAAGCTGACATCCTTGTGATCGACGACGATCCGGAGGTCCAGGATGTCGTGAGCTCGGTGATGGAGCGCGACGGATACCGGGTGCGGACGGTATCATCAGGTGACGAGGGGATCGCCGCGTTAGAAGAACGCACGCCGGACGTTCTCATCCTTGACGTGGTGATGCCGGGGATCGACGGCCACGAGGTCTGCCGGAGACTCAGAGTTGATCCACGCTGGTCCGCGCTCCCAGTCATCATGATCACCGCCAAGATGAATCTTGAGGATGTCGTTGAAGGGCTCGAGCTGGGCGCTGACGATTACGTCACCAAGCCGTTTTTCTATGAGGAGCTCCTGGCGAGGGTGCGAGCCACGCTCCGCGCGACAGCGACGGAGCGGGCCCTCGCCAAGAAGCACCGGACTCTGGAGGCGCTCTACGCGATCACCCAGGCCACCACTCAATCCCTCCGGCTCGAGACGGTCCTCCAGGAAGCCTTGCGGGAGACTTGCGCCGTCCTGAAAATGGAGGCCGGAATGATCCGCCTTATCGATCCCGACACCAAAGAGATGGTGGCCGTGGCGAGCGAGGGGGTTCAGGTCGGGGTCTCATTGCCCGAGCGGATCCCCATTCGGGGCGTTCATGAAGAGGTCATCCAGAGCGGGGAGCCGCTTTCAATCTCAGACGCCCTGAAGGACCCGCGCACTCGCGACCTCGAATCGGTGAAGATTGAGGGGTTCCGAAGCTGGATCACGATTCCGCTCACCGTGCCGGGTCAGGCGATCGGGACGCTCACCGTCATCAGCCGAACGTCTCGGGTGGCCGAGCCGGAGGAGCTCGGGTTCCTCAAGGCGGTCGGGCTTCAAATTGGCGTGGCGGTCGAGCACGCGCGCTTCTTCGAAGCCACGAATCGGCAAGCTCAGGAGCTTTCGGTCCTGAACAGCGTGGCCTCGGCGGTCTCCAGCTCGATTGAGCTGGGGGCAGTGCTGCAAACCGCCCTGGATTACGGCGTCGAGCTGACTCGCGCAGAGTCTGGAGCGATCCGCCTCTTGGACGAGGCGCGGGGCGAGCTGGTTCTGGCCGCTCAAGCCGGCCGGCCGCTGAGCACGAGGAACAGCCGTCCCCGGTTTCCACTCTCTGAGCTTCTTGTCCCAAGCGAGATTTTGGCCCAGCGGGTTCACCGCCTAAAAATTTCTTCGCTGGTCGGTCCAGTGGCCGAGTCATTTGCCGAAGAGAATGTCGACGAGATGATCGTTGTGCCACTCCAAGCCAGGGATCGCGTGGTGGGCATCATGGGACTCGTTTCGGGATCGCACCAACCGTTCCGACCGTGCAGCGATCAGCTCCTCTATACGCTCGGTCACCAGATCGGGGTGGCGGTGGAGAACGCCCTGCTTCACTCCTCACTCAGGGAGTCCGAGACGAAGTACCGCCATTTGCTGGATGAGATCCCCGAGGTCGTCTACGAAGCCCCGCGTGGTCCGGCGGGCCAACTGAGCTTCGTGAGCCCGGGGGTCGAGGCGCTCACCGGGTATAGCGTTGAGGACTGGCGCGCCACGCCTGGTCTCTGGGCCAGCAGCATCGCGTCTGAAGATCGTGAGCAAGTCCTCTCGAAGTTTGACCGGCTCCTTGCGCACGGCGGCGAGTGCCAGATGGAGTATCGCCTCCTCACCAAAGACAGCCAGCTCCGCTGGGTGATGGACCGCGCGAAAGGGCTTCGCGATGAGTCGGGCGTCGTGGCCGCGGTGGAAGGGGTGCTCATCGACATTACGCATCAGAAGCAGAGCGAGGGCCGGATCACCCGCCAGAACCTCGAGCTCACGGTGTTGAACGCGGTGAGCCGGGCCGCGAGCCAGTCCCTGGACCTCGATGAAATTCTGCGCCAGGCGCTCTCGCTGACGGTGGACAGACTCGGGTTCGACGCGGGAACCATGCACCTCGCGAGTCATCGACCGGGTGAAATTTCTCTGCACGCGCACCACAACGTGCCATCCGACCTGCTTCCGGATTTGGCCTATCTCGGTCTTCACGTGTTTCGAATTGCCGGGCGCGCTCAAGAACATGGAGAAGTCGGCCAGTCTTCATTGGCCGAGCTGCCGGAGCTTCAGAGCCTGTGCAGTTCGGGCTTTTGCTTTCTCACCAGTATCCCCCTGATCGCCAAGGAGGAGGTGGTCGGCTATCTCTCCCTGCTGAGCCGGGCTCCCCGCGAGCTTGGCGAGGACGAGCGGCCATTCCTTCGATCGATCGGCCAGCAGATCGGGCTCGCGATCCAAAATGCTCAGCTCTATTGTGAGACCGACCAAACGCTCCTGACCCGAGTCCGCGAGCTCGTTACGCTCCAGGCGGTGGCCGACATCGTCAGCCGCTCCCTTGAGCCGAAAGAGATTCTCCAGGGGGCGCTCGAGCGAATCATCTCACTGACGAAGCTTCCCTTCGGCGTCGCGAATCTGGTGGACTCGAGCACAGGTCGGCTTATCTGCCAAGCGTCTTACCAGCTCTCCAACTTCGACACGGCCTGCTACCAGGGGCTTCCATTGGATACAACCGCAACTGGCCGGGCCGTGCTCTCTGGCAAGCCTGTGGTGGTGGAGGATCTTTGGAACTGCCCATGGCTGACTCCAATCCTCCAGTCACTCGCCCGCTCAGAAGGCCATCACTCCCTGATCGCGATTCCCGTGCGGACACGGGGACGAATCCTCGGGGCGTTTTCGCTTTGGAGTAGAGAGATCCGCCAGTTCCCGCATTCGGAGATCGAGCTGCTGGAGGCTGTGGGCCAGCAGATCGGCGTGGCGATCGAGAACGCCCGGCTCTTCGAGGAGACTCGCCATCTCCTTCAGGAAACACAGACGCTGTTGACGGTCAGCCAGATGATCAGCTCCACGCTCGACCCGGGTGAAGTGCTCCGTCTCGTCTCGAGAGAGACGGCTCGAAGTCTGGAGGCTGACATGGTCGGGGCCTACCTCGCTGATCCGGACGGGAGCGTGTTGAGACCCGCAGCGGGCTATCACGTGCCGAAGCAGCTCATCGAAGAATTCCTCGCGCACCCAATGCCGTTGAGGGGGCACCCGATCCTCGATGAAGGGTGGGCCACTGGACGACCGGTGTACGCGAGCGACTCGGCCCACGATGCGAGAATCGACCGGGAGTGGTACGAGCGCTTCCCCCATCGGGCGGTGGTCTTCATCCCCATGATGATTCGGAAGGAAAAGACCGGAGGGATCTTCGCGGTCTGGTGGGAGCAGGCGCCGCAATTGACTCCAGAAACGCTCCGCTTGGTAGAAGGCATCAGCCGGCAGGCCGCGATTGCGGTCGAAAACGCGCGTCTCTACCGGGCTGTCTCCGACCAGGTCGGGGAGCTTCAGCGATTGGCCAACGAGGTGATGGAGAAGAGCCGGGCGAAAGAGGAGTTTCTCATGGCCATCTCCCACGAGCTTGGGACGCCGCTGACCGCGGTCAAGGCGTATGTGGATACCCTCTTTCGCGAGCCGGCGCTTGACCTGGCCACGCGCCAGTCGTTCCTCTCGGTGGTGAAAAACGAGGTCGATCGGCTCGCTCGGTTGATCGGTCATGTCCTCGACGCGGCCCGGATGGAGTGGGGCCCGCTTCAGCTCAAGGTTGAAACGCTGAACCTGGCCACAGTGGCCCGCGAGGTCGCGCGGGAGTCCTCCGCCCGTCGGGACGTGACGGTTCAGGCAGAGTCCACGGCATTGGTGAGCGGCGACCGCGATCGGCTGAAGCAAGTGCTGGTCAACCTCGTGGATAACGCCATCAAGTACTCCCCGCTCGGCCGGCCCGTCGAGGTGACCGTTCAGCAGAAGGGCGGAGCGGCCGTCGTGAGCGTCCGCGATCATGGGATGGGCGTGCCCCCCGCGCTCCGGGGCGTGATCTTCGAGAAGTTCAAGCGCGGAGAAACCGGCACCACGCGCGAGACCTACGGGGCGGGCCTGGGGCTGTATATCTCACGCGCCATCGTCGAGGCCCATGGCGGGCGGATCTGGGTGAAAAGCACGCCCGGCCAGGGGAGTGTGTTTGCGTTTACGGTGCCAGCCACGGTTCCAGAACAAGGAGCAGCGCTCTCATGATGACAGCGATCGACGAAAGACTCACGTCGGCGAAGCGTATTCTCATCGTAGATGACGAGGCGAACATTTCCCGGATCATCAAGTTCAATTTGGAGCAGGAAGGGTTTGAGGTGGAGACCGCGGCGGATGGCTTTATCGCGCTCTCCCGCGTGAGGGCCGCGTCGCCGGACCTGATCGTGCTCGACCTCATCATGCCGAAGATGGACGGCTGGGAGGTGGCCCAGCAGCTCAAGCAGGACCCGGCCACCGCCAGGATCCCGATCCTCATGCTCTCGATCGTGCAAGATCGAGAAAAAGGACAACGGGCCGGGGCCGCGGGCTACCTCCTGAAGCCGTTCAGCATGGATGACCTCCTTCGAGAGGTCCGGGGGCTGCTCGGAATGGAGGTGCAATCCTGAATCGGCTCGCCGCGATTGAGCCCTTTGCCCGGCAGCTCCGGGCCGCGCTCGGCTCCGGGCTGGTCAGGGAGTTTTGCTGGCTCTACCTCTCCCACGAGAGCCTGATCGGCTCCGTGCGCGACTTCTCCGTGCTCATGGGGCGGTCCGTGGATGAGATTGTCGCGGCCATTCCCGTGATTCGAAAGCTCGGGCTCGCGCGGATCGAGCCCGACCCCGACCCTGCCTCGGTGGCGATCGTGCTCGAGCCGCTTCCCAAGCCTCACCTCGCGCTCTTGAGGAAAGCCCTTGAAGTCCCGCGCCGCTCGCTCCGGCTGGCGTCAGGGGCGTCGTTTGGGGATGAGGAGCTGATCGGTCTCGACGAGAAGATGCGTGAGGTCTACCGGCTGATCGAGCGGGTCAGCCGAACCAACGCCACGGTCCTGATTCAAGGGGAGTCCGGAACGGGAAAGGAGCTGGTGGCCCGCGCGATTCACCGGCAGTCGAATCGAGCCGACGGCCAGTTTGTGGTGATCGACTGCGCGGCCATCGCGCCCGCGCTGCTCGAGTCCGAGCTGTTTGGTCACGAGAAGGGCTCGTTCACAACGGCGCTCAAAAAGAAGATCGGAAAGTTCGAAGAGGCTGAAGGAGGGACCATCTTCCTGGACGAGATCGCTGAGCTCCCCATTGATCTTCAAGCGAAGCTGTTGCGGGTGGTCCAGACGCGCCAGTTCACGCGCGTGGGCGGGACTCAGCCGATCCGGATTGATGTGCGCTTCCTCACCGCGACCAATCGCGACCTGAAGGAGCAGATCCGGCTGGGGCGCTTCCGAGAGGATCTCTTCTATCGGCTCAATGTCATCACCATCACCCTTCCGCCCCTCAGGGAGCGGAAAGGGGACATTCCGCTCCTGGTGGACGGGCTGATCCGGCGCTTGTCTGAGAAAAACCAGACTCCGGCCCGTGGAGTCTCGAAGCTCACGCTCGAGCGGCTGATGAACTATCACTGGCCTGGCAATGTCCGAGAGTTGGAGAACGCGCTCGAACGGGCCCTCATCCTGGCCCAGTCCTCTCAGATTCAGCCTGAGGACCTGCCACTGGGCGAATCGGCCGCACCCCAGAATGACAACACGAAGGCGAGTGGCCCATTTAAGAGCCTCAAGGAGGTTGAGGCCGAGCAGATTCGGCGGGTGCTGGAAGCCCTGGGAGGGAACGAGAGCCAAGCCGCGCGAGTGCTGGGGATCCACCGCGACACCCTCTATCGGAAGATCCGCCGCTACCACATCGTTGCCAGGTAAGCCCCGATCCGAAAAAAGAAGTGGCCGATTGCACCGAGCCTCTCCAGAGGGCTCTGGCGGGGATCAAGATTTCGGATCGGGGTAAGCCGTGTCCGGGCGGTTAGGAACTGGCCAATCACGTGGAGGGCCCCGGCGTCCCGCATATTGTTCTGATGTCGTAAGAGCCTGAATCGCGGCCGTAGAATCCGGCGGCATGGCGGCCTGCCCCATCGGTTCATCTGAAGCCGTCGCCAACTAACCCCGCATGTTCTAGAGCGTAATTCCCTCGACCTCTCATGTGGCACACGCTCTGCACAGCACACGGGTGGCATCCGATGCGCACGATGAGCCGGGACGAGAAGAAGAGCAGTGCGGTGGCGGCCTCTCCGGCAGCCGCCTTCGGGGTGGTCCTCCATTGTCGCCGGCGAATCTCCCTCGCCAGGGTGCGAAGGCTCCTGGAGGAGTACGCGAAGGCACGCTGCCACGGCGTCACCCTCCCGCTCACGGAAGAGAGCGACTGGGGCTCGCTGGTGAGCCCGAGACCCGAGGCCTTCCACTTCTTGCAGGTCGCCACGGGGGACGCAATCTTCTCACTCTGCCGGTTTCGCGAGTGCGAGGGCGGCTACGAGTTCCTGTTCAACCTCTCAAACACCCGGGATTCCCCCTACGAGATTGAGCAGTTTCTCCTCGCGTCGCTCCCAGCGGAGATCGTGAAGCGAGAGATGTTTTGAGAGCGAACCCGTCGTCGCCCAAGACTCCGAAGGCTCGACGGACCCCGACCCTTCAGACCTCTCGATCTCCTGTTTCGAAGCTGGCATCCCATCGGTCCAAACGGGGACTGGTCGTCCCACCGATCGAACTCGACCGGCTGCGCGCCGAACTGCTTCGCGCAAAGAAGCTCGCTGCGGTCGGAGAGCTCGCTGCGAACGTGGCGCACGAGGTGAACAACGTGTTAACGGTGGTGATGGGTCAGGCCCAGCTCCTGCTGGTTGGCTCACTGCCTGAGGATGCGAGGGAGCGCGTCCAAAAGCTCTATAGTGAAGCGAGTCAAGCCGCCCGGATTGTGCAGAGCCTCCTCAACTTCTCGCGCTCCCACCCGGTCGCTTGGCGTCCTGTCGGGCTCTCCGAACTCATCAATCGGGTGTTGGACCTCATGCGCTACAGGCTGCAGTCCAATCAGATTCGACTGCACGTTGAGCTGGAGGCGGTCCCGTCGGTGGAAGGCGATGCGGCTCAGCTTCAGCAGGTATTGTTCAACCTGATCCAGAATGCGCAGCAGGTGATGACTCGAGCCTCTGGCCGCGGCGCACTGACCGTGCGGCTACGCGCGGTCCATCGCCCGGGGAGGCAGTCTGAAGGTCGCGAACACGGCCCGGATCTTGCGCGCATCGAGATCGAGGACAGTGGGCCTGGCATCCGACCCGAGCTGCTCAGACGGATCTTCAATCCCTTCTTCACAACCAAGCCTCCCGGAGAAGGCGCAGGCCTTGGCCTCTCGCTCTCCCGGGAAATCGTGGAGGCGCACGGCGGAAGGCTCTGGGCCGAGAACCGCCCTCACGGTGGTGCGCTCTTCTGCGTCGAACTCCCCCTCCGAGCTGGAACGCGAGGTTCTTGAACTGCCGATCTATTAAATGGCGCGGGCACCCGGGCTTGCGCC
>DATEAO010000272.1:0-2754 GCA_035288345.1 Candidatus Methylomirabilota bacterium
TCGCTCGAGGATCTCTGGGCGTTCAATGAGGAGGCGGTGGCGCGCGCCATCGCGGCCTCGAAGGTCCCGATCATCGCTGCTGTGGGGCACGAAACCGACTTCACGATCGCCGACTTTGTGGCCGATCTGCGAGCACCCACGCCGTCAGCGGCGGCCGAGCTGGTGGTGCAGGAAAAAGAAGCGGTGGTCCGAACGATTGAGGAACTGTCCGCGCGGTTGGTCCGGAGCATGCGGCACAGGATGGAGCGCCTGAGTGATCGAGTCAGTGAGCTGGGCCGGCGCCGTGTGCTGACCGATCCTGCCCGGCCGCTTCGAGAGTCAACCCGTCGGCTCGATGACCTCTCGCTTCGCCTCGCTTCGGGTCTTCGCCTGAGTTATCAGCGCATCCATCATCAGGCGTTGACGGCGATTAATTCCTTGCGAATCCAAAACCCGTTGGCTAAGATCACTAGCAGTGTCAATGTTCTTGAACAGCTCGACGGCCGGCTTCGAGTCGCGGTCGAACGACAGATGGAGAGCCGCAGGCTGAGGCTCGGGGCTGTCGCGGGACAGCTTGAGAGTCTGAGCCCACTCGGGGTGTTGCGGCGCGGATACAGCCTGTGCCGCCTCTCCTCCGGTGGGATCGTGAGAAGCGCGCGAGAGGTGGCAGTCGGCGATCAGGTGCATGTTGTGCTTCATGAGGGGCGCCTCGATTGCCGGGTCGAGGATGCGCGCCTCAACGGTCAACCCGCGGCTCAAGATGAGCCTTCTGTTCGCGTAGTGTGATGGGGACGGAGAAGAAGGGACCCACGGACCTCAAGTTTGAAGACGCGCTTGCGCGACTCGAGCTGATCGTGCAAACGCTGGAGGCCGGGAATCTGCCGCTCGAGGAATCACTCAAAGCCTTCGAGGAGGGCGTCGCGCTCACCCGGTTCTGCGCCCGATATCTCGAGGAGGCTGAGCGACGCATTGAGCTCCTCACCAAAGACGAGCACGGCCTTCTCCGCGCTCAGCCGTTCGGGTGGGAAGACGAGGGAAAAGAGTGACCGTGGATCTGGCCCGTTACCTTGCTGAGCGGCGTGAGGCCGTGGATCGGGCCCTTGATCAGGCGCTCCCTCCGGCAGATCATCCTCCCAAATCGATTCACGAATCGATGCGCTACAGCGTCTTCGCAGGGGGGAAGCGCCTTCGACCGATTCTCGTGATCGCCGGCGCCGAGGCCGCCGGTGGCTCAATCGCCGACGTGATGCCCGCCGCGTGCGCCATGGAGCTGATCCACACCTATTCGCTCATCCACGATGATCTTCCCGCCATGGATGACGACGACTTCAGGCGCGGCCGTCCGACCAACCACAAGGTCTTTGGCGAGGCCATGGCGATCCTTGCGGGCGATGCGCTGCTCACGCTGGCGTTTCGGCTCATTGCTGATAACTTTTCCGCGAATGGGCGTGACCCGTCTCTGCTTCGTGATGTGCTCATCGAGATCGCCGATGCAGCGGGGACCGAAGGGATGATCGGTGGTCAGGTGGTGGACCTCGAGTCTGAAGGCCAGAAGGTGTTGCCGGAGACACTGGAGTACATTCATACTCACAAGACCCAGGCGCTGATCCGGGCGTCATTGCGCGCCGGCGCCCTGTTGATGAATGCGCCGTCGCGTGTGCTTGCACCGCTCACCCGGGCCGGCGACTGCTTGGGGCTGGCGTTTCAGATCGTGGACGACATTCTGGATGTCGAGGGGAGCCTCGATCAGCTCGGGAAGAGCGCCGGCAGCGACCAACGAAAGCAAAAGGCGACCTATCCTGAGATCTTCGGGTTGGAAGACTCGAAGCTCCGCGCCCAGGCATTGGCGGAGAAGGCCAAAGCGGCGCTCGCCACGATCGGTTCTCGAGTCGAGCCGCTCGTGCTCCTAGCCGACTTTATCGTCGAGAGAAAGTCCTAATGCGCTTCACGCTTCCCCCGCTGTTTCGCGGTTGCGAAACAACACTGCGGGGGACACCCATGTTGAGATTTGGCGACAGCCAAATCTATGGGTGTCACCCTTCCCCCATAGCCCCCCTGCTTTCTTGCGAACGCAAGAAGGGGGGCTCAGCATGGGGCCACCCATGTATAGGTTTGGTTCCCTCCAAACCTGTGGGTGCACGCTTCACAGATTGTTATGTCTGAGATTGAGCGGCTGCACGCACGCGAGATCCTCGACTCACGCGGCAATCCAACATTGGAGGTGGAGGTGACGTTGGCGAGCGGCATCGTGAGCCGCGCGGCCGTGCCTTCCGGCGCGTCCACAGGAAAACGTGAGGCGGTTGAGCTTCGGGATGGTGACCCCGCTCGCTTTGGCGGCAAAGGAGTGCTGAACGCGATCAAGAGCGTCGAGGACGTGATTGCTCCCGAGCTTGAGGGGTATGAGGTGACGGAGCAAGCGCTGCTCGATAGGAAACTGATCGAGCTTGACGGAACCCCGAATAAATCCCGTCTTGGGGCGAACGCCACGCTCGGCGTCTCTCTTGCCACGGCCAGAGCCGCCGCGGCCGAGGCAGGCCTTCCGCTCTACCGCTACCTCGGCGGGGCCGGCGCCGACACGCTTCCGGTTCCGCTCATGAATGTCCTGAACGGCGGGCTTCACGCTGACAATGGTCTCGATGTTCAGGAGTTCATGCTCGTGCCCCTGGGCGCGGCGTCGTTCGCTGACGCGCTCCGGATGGGCGCAGAGATCTTCCAGATCTTAAAAAAGCTTCTTCACGATAAAGGCCTTTCCACAAGCGTTGGGGACGAAGGGGG
>DATEAO010000273.1:0-3534 GCA_035288345.1 Candidatus Methylomirabilota bacterium
AGTCTGAGAAGGAGCGCTCAGCCCAGATCGGCCTCGATGCGGAGACCGCTGTTGAAGCGGTTGGTGAAGTTGGCCATGCAGACGACCAGGGCCAGCTCGACGATCTGGTCTTCGGTGAAGAGCCGCTTGAGCTCGCCGACCGCCAGGTCGCGCAGGCCGGCGCCCGCGGCGCGCGTCATCCGCTCGGTGTAGAGCAGGACGGCCTTCTCCTTCTCGTCGAAGAGCGGGCTCCGCTCGTACAAGGTGAGGGCGGCGATCTGCTGGTCCGTGATGCCCATCCGCTTCGACGAAGCGGTGTGGGCGCGGGCTCAGTACTCGCAGCCGTTCAGCAGCGAGGTCTTCAGATACGCCAGCTCCTTGTGCTTCGCCTCGACGGTCCCCCCACGCATCACCGCCGCGTAGAGCGGCAGAAACGCTTTCAGCGCGCCCGGGCGGTGAGCCATGACCGCGAAGATGTTCGGGACCAGCCCGAACGTCTTCGTCAGGTCGTCGTACACGGTCTTCAGGTCGTCGGGGGCCTTCTCCCTGGGGATCGGGTCTATGACGGCCATGCGGCGCCTCCTAAACCTTAGCTTTCCGTCCCCTTAGAAATTCGATCCGTCAAGTCTCGGTGCATTTCACCAATTCCACCCTTCGAGATTGGGCCTCGGCGAGTCTTTGCAGCATCGAGCGCATCACGAACGCGGCGCCGGACCACACGCTCCGGCAAACCCTGGCTCTCCTCCCTGATTTGATTCGCGACATCAAGCAGCTCTGCCGGCAAGAGATCAACCATTCTAGCGTACGGGACAATCGGCAGCTGCGATTCAGTTTGCTTCGAGACCGATACGCGCACCGGCCCCAACGCAAGATAGTTGACAAGAAAGTCGATACTCAAAACGGGTGAGTCCGCCGGCTTTTCCTTCATGCGTTTCTTGAGTTCCTCCGGAACTTCAAATGCGGTCCGATCAAGAGTAAGCCACCACGTTGTATAGCCTAGAGCAGAACTACGCTGTACTGAGCGACGCCCGATCACACCCAGATAGTTCTCCACGTCATGAGCAACAAGACGGGCTGTGGTCAAAGGGTCGATCTCCCATGCACCGCCGCCCTTACGTCGCCGCTCATGAGCTTCGTGCCATATCTCCTGAACGGCTCCCCGTAGCTCTGTCGAGGCTTCCGTGGCTTCCTTCTGAAGACTCGCGACCTGTATCCCAAACGTCTCCTCAAGGTAATCCGTAATGTCATCCGCTGGGTGTGCGGTCCCACAAAACTGCTCAAGCCATTTCCCAAAGTCTCCGAGTGGCCGCCCACTCGACGCGAAGGCCGAGAACAAAAAGGGGATATTCCCTTCCCAGTCCTTCGCGGTGCCACGCCAACACGTCAAGCACCGATTGATATGTCTCTCGACCTCTTCCAGTACCCCAGCCGTTATCCTGAGTTCAAGACCGGATTCCCGTGCAGCCTGAATCACGTGCCAAAAGCGACGCTCGGGCTGGTCAAGAAGCTCTTCTGCGACGAGAGGCAATACAATCATGGCGTCCATCCAAATCTCGCCGTGAGAAAATATCTTTGAGATTGCCGACTGGACGTCTGGCGTCTCCCGAAGGAACGCAAACAGTGTGTATGAGTCCGCAAGCGACCGGAGGTATCCTTGTGTCTGAGGGCTAGGAGCTGCAAGGGCCTCTTCCACACTCCCATCAACCAAGGGAACTATTGCGGGCCCGAGCTTGATGTCGTCAGGTCTTGCAGCCATGTCTGCGACAACCAGATCCCTCAAAGCCTCGAATGCCATAGCGCGAAATTGTCCGCTTCTTACCGCTGCGGCAAACTGTTCGCCACGGCTCAGTAGGAACTGCTCCAGAACGCGACGCACACGCTCGATGAGCGCGGCCACATCCGCTGGCAGGGGCACGCCAGCCGCCTCAGCTCGTCTCCTCACTATCTCTTCCAGCTCTACGAGAAACGCCCGATCTGTCTCCTCAAGCTCGGCGAGTCTCTCACTCAGGCGCAGGCGTTCATCGTGAGCCAAGCAAAACTCATCCTCACTCGGATAGTGGCGAATCGCTTTCTTAGTTAACCGTTTAAGGGTAGAGTCCGTGAACGCGTCGACAACCTCGGGAGGATGAGTGGGCAAGAGCTTGCGGATTTGCTCTTTGATCGCATCTCGGTGCAGTCTCTTCTCAGGAGTCGTCCCGCGGAGTGCGGCGCGAACTAGAGCCTCAAAACAGAGCTTTGTCAGACCCTTCTCGCGACTGTCATCCTCCCACTGAAGCCCGAGATGGACGAGGGCCGCCTGAGCTTCGAGTGACGACAGCGCCATCGCCTTGCTGCTGACGACCTCGCGGCTCGCTAAGAGCTGGTCGACGATTTGTTCGGCGAGTTCCTCAGCCGCTATCTCCCTCGGGCGGTCCGCAGTCGCCCGCTCCAAAAACCAACTCCGGTCTCGGATGTCAAGATAGAGGTTGAAGTCCCGTCGAATCTTCTTCCGCAGATCGTCTGCCTTAGCGCCAATGATCTGATTGGTCACATAGATGAGAATTGTCGCCTTCGGAAGCTCTGACCTTACCCTCTTCCCAGTGTCTCTTATCTTCGTCGCCCAGTCGGCTTGCACGGAATACTGAACTACGACTGACTCATCATCTCCAGGTCCAAATAGGAATGCATCACGCCCCCTATCTCCAGATGCGGCGGATACGGTTCGCAGCGCAGGGAAATCTGATGCAAGGAACTTCGAGGCAAGCTCTTCGAACATCTTCCAGTCGGCAGGGCGCAGCCGTTCAAGAGCCAGTTCGAACCGCTTCGAACTCATCGCGAATCAGACCTCACTTTGGAAGGGCATCGGGTCCTTCAGCTCCATGCAACTTGAAGGCTGCCGAACGCTCACGGTCCCGAACTTCAGCAGACATGCTCATCCTAGTACAGCCCGTCATGAACGCGCTTGTCCAAGTCGCGGGCGTAATCCTCGACCGAGCGCACTCCGCCGTGAGCGGTGGGCACCTGGTCCCAGAGCATCTGGGCGAAGGACGGCAGTTTCTGCGGATCGGTCCAGGTCGAAGGATCCCAGAGGCTCGAACGAAGGAACGCCTTGGGACAGTGGAGATACGCCTCCTCGACCTCGACGCCGAGCGCGACCTTGGGGAGCTTGCCACGCACGGACAGGCGCGCCAGGATCTCCTGATCTCGGATGATGGACGCGCGGCCGTTGACGCGGAGGGTGTCCCCGCGCCCGGGAACGAGGAAGATCATCCCGATATGCGGGTTCTCGAGGATGTTGGTCATCCCATCGGTGCGGTTGTTGCCGGGGCGGTCGGGCACGACCAGATGCGTATCGTCCAGGACCAGCACGAACCCCGGCGCGTCGCCCTTGGGGGAGACATCGCACTGCCCCGCGGCGTTGGAGGTCGCGAGCAGCACGAACGGCGAGGCCGCGATGAAGGCGCGCGAGTGCTCGTCGAGCGACGAGCGGCACTTGAGAACGGCCCGCTCGCTCGGCTCGCCGAAGATGGCGCGCAGCTCCTGCTTCGACGTCACGACGTCCTTGAACATGTCCCC
>DATEAO010000274.1:0-2562 GCA_035288345.1 Candidatus Methylomirabilota bacterium
CTTTTGGAGCGTCTCCTGGCTGAGCTTGTGGTAGAGCACGAAGGCCTCGAAGGTGCGCTCCGGCGAGACGAGGTGCCAGGCGATGGGCCGCTGCTTGAACCGCTGGACGTGGCGCTTGAAGAACTCGCGCCGCAGCCAGTCGTCGAGGTCGCGGCCGATCCACTGGCGGAACTCCCGCTCCGACTGCTCGGCGCCTTCAGGGCCGAAGTCGCGCTCCAGCCGCATCCGCACGCGCTCGAGGGCGGTCGGCTGGTCGGCGCAGGGCACGAGCGGGATGATGCCGTCTTCGTCGACCATGGCCGGGTCGAGGATCGGCCCGTGCTCGCGCTCGAGATCGTCCTGCTCCGGCCAGCGGTAGCCGAGCAGGCGCAGGATGGTCACGGATGCGTAGTCCTCCAGCGCCTGCTTGATCAGCGGCGGGCTGACCATACCCTCCTGCTCGCGGATCTCGTGTATAAGCCGATAGACCGAGATTGGGTGGATCCTGAGCTTCAGGGACAACTCCTCGATGAACGACTCGCTCGGAATCGCCGTGGCGAGAGTAGGCGCTTCTTCGTCCTGTTCGTCGTTTGAGTCTGACCGCATCTTGTCAACCGCTTCCCCGCTACCTGGGCCGCGTATGTACAACTCGCGCAGTCGTTGCCTGATTTCCGACCGACGAGAAGCAGAAAGCTCGGCGTCACGCGGTGGGATTTCGGCATCGTGTTGGTCATCCAATTGGATATCGGCTTCCCCACCAAGCATTCTGCGGTCGAGCCCAGAGATCTCAGGCAGCCAACCAGCTGGGATGCCGACTTCTTTCACTGCCAATTCAATGTCTTCTTCGCTCAAAGAAAAGGCGGAAAACACAACGCTGTCCGAATCACCCTCAAGAGCGTGGAGAATGGCTGCGTGTTTCTCAGATTCCAAGCAGTCTCCGATGATAGCTGAACATAAGGATACGTCTTGCCTTTCTCCTGCCACGCGAACAAACAGGTCTTCTACCGGGGTCATGGCCAGAATGACCTTCTTTAGGTGCACACACCTCTCAGCTATCGCCCTCAGGAGCCTCCAATCGCACTCAGGAACGGGCATTCTCTCCACATAACCCTTCGAGAAGTCGAGCTTTGGACTGATCGACCTAAGTAGAAAGGAGTATGCTCGTGAATTCAACAGAGCACACGCTGCGAATCGATCTTGATGGAAGATCGCATGTCCGGCGTCTGAGAAGATAGTATCATCCATGATCCTGAGAGAAAGGCTGCCCTGCGCAATTCTGGAGAATGTCAGACCGGGCATAAAGTACATATGCTTACTTGGCACGATTGCCTTTTCTGCTTTGATCTCACGTCCATCGTTTTCCCAGTTTACTCTGTACCAGGTCAATCCAGCCCATTTGGAATAGCCACCACCTCTTGCAAACCTAAACCACCGGACAGTCTCTTTCGGTACTTCCCAACAATATCGAACGAATCTTTCAACGTCTTCGGGATGCAACCCCTCTAGCACTTGAGCCACATCCTTGAGTTGCCTGAGTTTCAGAGCCTCTATGAAGCTCTTAGTCAGCCAATATGCGACAGGCGACCCAGGAATCGATGATATGTCTAGCTGAAATGGAGTGAAGACGGTCGACGCCTCAGAACTCGAGCTGTCTGATGCCAGCTTAAGCGCCTTTTCCTGAGCCGTGGGTGATCCCACCAATCTGAGGGCCGTAATTCTTTGATTTCTTTCAGGCGATGACAGGCGCAGTGTAAAAAGCACGACATTCACGAACTCACCGGATATCTCCTCAAAGGCATGCGCTCCGAGATCAGCTAGTGTCATGAGGGACGTGTGGTTAAGCACTTGTTGTCGAAGTGGTAGGAACGAGCTAAGGAACAACCATGTTCTTTGGCTTACCAGCCCAACCACACCATTAGGCACTCCAAACTGAATGCAGCGTTCGATGAAAGCAGCGTACAGATCTCGTTTACCCGCTTTGTACTCTCTTGCTACAAATCGCTTCAGTACTGTCCCGAGATTACCGCTGCCAGCATATGGAGGGTTCGTAACGATCACATCATACTTTCGCCCGAGCGCATCGACCAAACTGATGCCCTTGGCCGCTTCCTCGCCGAAGAGCCGCTGGCCAAGGTCTTCGCTTCGCGCCTGACGCTCGAACTCCTCCTGGAGCCCCCGCAGTAGCTCGCGCTTCCACTGCTCCCAGTGCGCATCGTCACGCTGGAGCATCGGGTAGCGCCGCCGGTCCTCCTCGCGCTGGCGCCTGACGACCTCATCCACCACTCGCTCAGGGTGAAGCAGCGAGCCGAACTCGCGCACGTGCTTCAGCCCCTGCCAGATACCCTTCACCACCGCCACCGCCTCGCGGTCCCCGCGCAGGCTGGCCAGGTATTCGGCCGGCGGCTCCTCGCCGGGCAGCAGCGCGTCCGCCGCGACGAGGTTCAGGCGCCGGGGACGGAAGCCGGGGCCGGCCAGCGCGCAGCCCTTCAGGTACAGCGCCAGCGCGGCGATCTGCACCGCCCGCAGGTCGATGTCGATCCCGTGCAGGTTGCGCTCGATGATCAGGTGCGGGATCTCGCGCTC
>DATEAO010000275.1:0-17616 GCA_035288345.1 Candidatus Methylomirabilota bacterium
GCCCGTGCCCGCCGGCATCGAGCCGTATCACGTCGCTGCGACGGAGAACGGGACGCTCTTCATCGCCAACCATACCTCAAATACTGTGACGATAGTCGATGGGCCGAGGCGCGCCGTGCTTGGAACCATCAAAGTCCCGCCGCGGCCGCACGGCCTCGCTATTCTGACAGGACGCTGATTTGCTTATGGCGAGGAGAAAAGGCGTGACCGGAGCCCCGAAGCTCCAACCGGGCGGCAAGGATCCCGACCCCCGAAGGGCAGCAGCGTTCTGGACTGAGCGCAAGGTGGCGTGGTACCAGCGCGCTCTCGCCCGGAGCGACTACGCGGAGAAAGTGCTCGATACCATCGCCCCGCTGCTGGCCGAGTGCGAGACGGCGCTGGATGTGGGGGCCGGATGCGGCGCGCTCGCGTTGCCGCTCGCCAGACGGCTCCGGCGCGTTAGCGCGATCGAGCCGGCTCCTATGATGGCGAAGGCGCTTCGGGAGCAGGCCCAGGCCCTCGGCCTTGGCAATCTCGACGTGATCGAGGGCGCGTGGGGAGAGGCGCCGGTCGCGCCCCACGATCTCGTGCTGTGCGCCCACGTGGGCGAGCTGCTGCAGCGGGGCGCGTCGTTTCCCGCTGAGGCCTCCTCGCTCGCGCGGCGCGGAGTCGCGCTGGTGAGGGACGCGGGGAAGGAGCGCGACAAATTCTTCTTTAGAGAGCTTTACCCGAAGCTCCTCGGCCGTCTTTACGCCCCAGGCTGTGACCACGAGGAGACGGTGGAAAGCCTGGCCCGTTTCGGAGCCTCTCCGATTGTCAACGTCGTCAGCTATCGCTCGGACCAGCCGTTTACCGATCTTGAGGAGGCGTGCGACTTCTGGCAAGAGTATCTCGGTGTCGAGGGTGGGCAAGCTCGCGACTTTCTGCGAGGCTTTCTCCGAGCGCGGCTGATCCGAGTAGGCCCCGATCTCATTGCGCCGTATCCCAAGCAAGCTGCGGTAATCTGGTGGCGCGTCCCTGCACCTCCTGCTGTCCCCCCGAACGCCCCAGCATACGCTCAGGTGCAGGTTTAGGCTGCGCCGCACCACTCTGCTGGTGCGTCAGTTGGTCGCCGCAACATGGTCCACAAAGATCGCCCCCTCGTAGATCTTGTAGGTTTTCCAGTCCCCCCTCACTCTGACGACAATGTTTCGAACAGATGCGCCGGACGGTACGGCGAACTTTGCAGAAAGCTTTGTCCAGGAGGTTTTGGACACGACTTGCTCGACGATTCCACCCACCGGTGAGATCTCCGTAACCGATCCTCCCACCTCGATGTTCAGCAGTAGAGTGGCCTTAATGTGTCCGGGATCAACTCCAAACATATCGCCGATAGATGCCTCGAACTCAGTCTTGTTTTGAAACTGTTTCAATAAGGTGGGAGAGACGACATAGACTTGCCAATAAGCACTGTTACTCGGGAAGTTGAATTTCGGAAGAGTGGGTTGAAGTTCAGCGACGGATATTCCGAGACCGCCGTTCTTGTCTTTCAGGGGATCGCATTTCGAAGGGTCTTGGGCGCACGGAAACTTATCAGGATATTGATGTTGCTCGGCGTGGAAAACGTTCACGAGGCTTCCGTTATATTTGTTTCCTGAATCGTCAAGGATGCCGCTAGCTGTCCAGCCTTGAACCGTTCCGTCATCAAATTCAAATACAGGCTTAGCTCCTACCCACGCTGCAACCCAGAGATAGACGCCAACTGCAATCGCCATGGCCACTAAAATCGAGAAAATGGTTACGGGCTTATTCCAGTCTATCCATCTCTTGTCGTCCGCCATGTTATGTTCCTCCTCCAATCCGCTCGCCTGACGTGATCGAACTCACGGGTCGTCAGCCTCGTGCGCGCCTGTATCGGGCGTAGGAAACGGCGGACAATAGGTAGAATAATCGGTCGGCTCGGCGGCGAACAGCGCTCGGCCCGGGTTGAAGACCTGCGTGCGCATCATGGGTGTGCTCACGTCTCGGTGCCCCAGAGCGTAGCACCCACGGCGAACGCTACGCCGAGTGGGCGGGGAAGTAAATAGGGTGCGCGCCTTATTTTTCTCGTGAAAATGAAGCATACGAATCATTTTCAAGAGGCATGATTCGGGGTACGCAGAGAAATTGAAGGAGTGAGGGATGAATGTCGTAGAGGCGTGGCTGACAGATTTGGGTCGGCTCCTTGGCGAGGGGCCGATCGCGGTCTCGGACGTCCGCATCGGGGTCTTTTACACTGCAACCGGCCATAAGCCACGGTTATGGGAAGGCATCGAAAAATGTATTTCCTTTTTGGCGGGAGCGCCCGTAACGTGGAAGCTCGGAGGACCGCAATGAGAAAGTTTTTGTTCTTCCTCACCGCGAGCCCGTACAGTGGCCAGACTGTTGCGACAGCGCTGAACCTCGCACGCGCCGCTCTAGAAGCCGGGCATCAGAGCGCGATCTTCGCCACCGGAGACGGGGTCTATGGCTTTGTGAAGGGCCTGAAGGCGACGGGCGTATTCGATGTTGGGGCCGCGGCTGAGACCTTTCTGGCCGGCGGAGGAGCAGTGGATCTCTGAGGGTCGTGCCTGCGATTCAGGGGAATCGCTGACGACCAGCTCCTCGAGAAGGCCAATGTGGGAAGTCTCTCCAAGCTTCTGGCTCTTCTCCATGAGAGCGATCTGGTCCTGAACTGGTAGGGGGCAATCCATGGCGGATCGGCTGGGCATTGTGCTTCGACATGGTCCGTACGGCAGGATTCACGCTGCCGAAGCGCTCCGTCATGCCGGAGGAGCCGTGGCCAAAGGGTGGGAGGTCACGCTCATCCTTACGGGAGACGGCGTCTATAGCGGACTGCCTCATCAGTGCTCCTCAGACGGGGCGTGGACCAACCTCGCCGGCGCAATGCGAACGCTTCTGGAGAAGTCAGGGAGCGGGATAAGGCTCTGCGTTGACGAGCAGTCACTGGCAGAGCGCGGCCTTGGCCGCGCGGATCTCTTCGGCGAGTGTCGCCTCGTGACGATGGACGAGGTCGCCAAGCTCATGACCGAATCACGTCAAGTCTTAATCTTCTGAGTGAACCGTATGAATGCGTGCCTCTTGATCACGAGCCCTCCGACCTCACCCGAAGGGCGCCAGGCCCTGGAGCTGGCGGAGGGCCTTCTCAGCGCCCACGACGCTCTGACGATCTGCGCTCTCCAGGACGCGGTCGTCCTCGCGTGCCGGAAACAGCCACACGAGACGCGCCAGGCCATGAAGCATCTGCTGGCCCGCGGCGCCACCGTCTGCGTCCTCCAGGAGGACTTGGCTCTCCGCGGCCTGGCGTCGACAGAGTTGATCGAGCCGGTCACGTTTGTGGACTACCGGAAGATCGTGGAGCTTCTGGCCGGCGACCGCGCTCAGGTCATTGGCTGCATGTGAGGTGATCTTGGGAATATGAAGTTTTCACTCGTTGAATTTTCTGTCGGACATCCGAAGCTCGTCGTCTTGCTGACGATCATCGTCACCCTCGCGTTCATGACGCAGTTCCCGAGGATGAAGACAGATACGAATCCGAAGAATATGCTCCCGGCAACCTCTGACGTCAGGGTGTGGAACGACGAGGTGGATAGGACATTTGCGCTGTACGAGGACATGATCGCCCTCGGGATCGTCAACGAGAAAGGGGTCCTCAACAGCGAGACGCTCGGGAAGATCAGCAGAATCACAGACGAAATCCTCAAGATCAAAGGGGTTGCGGCAAGGGATGTCAACAGCTTCCCCACGATCACCAACGTCACATCCGAGTCTGGGCTTCTGAAAGTCGCGCCGCTTATGCCGGAAGTCCCGAAGACAGAGAAAGAAATCGAGGGCCTTCGCAAGATGCTGTTCGAAAACCCTCTCTTTGCCAATCGCATCATCTCAAAGGATGGAAAGACCACAGCCATCTATGTCCCTCTTGAGAAGGGGGCGAACGGCAGGGACGTGGCAGATCGAATACGGGAGATCGTGAAAAAGGAGAAGGGCGACGAGAAGTATCACATCGCAGGCGATCCTGTTGCCCGGGATACGTTCGGCGCCGAGATGTTTAAGCTGATGGCGATCTTCGCCCCGATCGCGGGGATGGTCATGCTCATCGTCAGGTATCTCATGTTCAGGGACCTGTTTCTCTCCGTCACGCTGATGATGGACGCCATGATCAGCATCATCTGGAGCATGGGTCTCCTGATAGGCTTGGGATTTCCCATTCACATCATGAGCTCGATGGCCCCTGTCTTCCTGATGGCTGTCGCAACAGACAGCATCCACATCTTCAACGAGTTCTACTTCCGCTTCCGGGAAAGCAAAGACAAGAAGGCCGCGATCATCGAGACCATGCAGGCGGTGGGCCGCCCCGTGCGGTACACCGCGCTGGCCACGGCCGCGGGCTTTGCGGTGCTGATGTTCATGAACATCATACCCGTCAAGGTCTTTGGAGGTCTGGTGGCATTCGGCACGGTGGCCCTGAGGATCCTGAGCTTCAGCTTCATCCCCGCGATGTTTACCTTTGTGAAAGAGAAGAATATCGAGAGGGCGGCGCGGGGAGAGGATATCTCGCTGAGCCGGGCCTCTCAGTTCCTGAGAGGGCTTGCCGGATTCGGCGCGGGGAGACCCACGGTGACTGTCTTCATCGGAGTCGTGTTGGGCGTGGCGGCGATCATCGGGATCACGAAGATCGTCGTGAACAACAACATGGTGGAGTGGTTCAAGGAAAAGAGCGACATCCGGGTGGCGGACACCGAGATCAACAGGGCGCTCGGTGGCACCTCCACAGGGTATGTCGTGGTGATCTCAAAAGGGGAAGACGGCATCAAGGATCCTCAGACCATGAGGTACATCGAGGGACTCCAGAGGCATCTGGAAAAGCTGCCTGTGGTGGGAAAGACGTTCTCTGTCGTGGACTATGTGAAACGGATCAACCGGGTCCTCAACGACGACAACCCCAGATTCGATGCGGTCCCTGAGACGAAGGAGGCGATCGGCCAATACCTCTTCCTCTTCAGCATGTCCGCGAAGCCATCGGACCTGAACAACGTCGTTGATTATCCGTTCAGCAAAGCCAACATCTGGGTCCAGCTCAAGACCTGGGACGCGCGAGCAATGGAGGAAGTCATCAGGGCGGTTGATGATTACAGGAAAGCGCGTCCCTTTACTCTGGAGCTCAAGCCCGCGGGAATCGCCTATTTCAATCTCGTCTGGAACCACGAGGTCCTGTGGGACATGGTCAAAGGGTTTCTGATGGCCCTCGTCGTGGTATTCATCATCCTCGTCTTCAACTTCCGCTCTTTCAAGTGGGCCGTGGTCAGCTATGTCCCGCTCCTGTTCACGATTCTCCTCATCTACGGGGTGGTGGGATTCAGCGGCAAGAGGTTTGATATGCCCATCTCCGTGCTCTCGTGCCTCTCTTTGGGCATGGCGGTCGATTTCTCGATTCATTTCATCAGCAGGTTCAAACAAAGGCTGGCGGAGAGCCCGGCGGGAAGTCAAACGGTCACTCCGAGATCCGAGCTCATCACTGAGTCACTCCTGTGGACTGCCGCAAGGCCGGGCAAAGGGATCATGCGCAATGCGGTGCTCTTCGCGGCGTCGTTCGCTGTCATGATGTTCGCGCCACTCACGCCCTATATCACCGTCGGAGCATTTATCGTCAGCATGATGATGCTGAGTGCGTTAATGACAATAATCTATCTGCCGGCCTTGATAGTATTGCTGCGGGGCTGGCTGTTTAAGGGGGGATTGCCATGATGGTGTTACGTCTCAGGCGGGCCGGATGGGTCGCACTGGGCGCGAGCCTCGCCGTGCTGGCGCTGGCCCGGCCGGTGGCCGCCCAGCCCACGGCGGACGAGATCATGACCAAGGCCCATCTCGCCATGTACTACGCGGGGGAAGACATGCGCGCGCGCGTAACGATGCGGCTGGTCTCCCGCGACGGCGGGGAGCGAATCCGGGAGCTCACCATGTCGCGTCGGGACCTCAAGGAGGGGGGCGAGCAGCGCTACTTCATCTACTTCCATCGTCCCCCTGACGTGCGCGACATGACGTTCCTCGTCTGGAAGTATCCGGGGAGGGACGACGACCGCTGGCTCTATATTCCGGCCCTCAAGCTGGTGCGCCGCATCGCGGCCAGCGACAAGCGATCGAGCTTCGCCGGCTCCGACTTCTCCTACGAGGATGTCTCGGGGCGCGAGCCCGAGGAGGATACTCATAAGCTCCTCAGGGAGGAAAAGGCCGGGGAGCGATCCGCCTATGTTGTCGAGAGCGTGCCGAAGGAGTCCGGGAGCGTGGATTTCGCCCGGAAGCTCTCCTGGATCGACAAGGCCACCTGGCTCCCCCTGAAGGAGGAGTACTACGACCGGCGCGGCGAGCTGGCGCGTGTCTTCACCGGCGAGGAGCTGAAGGAGATCCAGGGGTTCTGGACCGTCACCAAGCGCATCATGAAGAACGTCCAGACCGGGCACTGGAGCGAGGCCGTCCTCGCGGATCTCCGCTACAACCAGAAGCTCTCGGCTGACCTCTTCAGCGAGCGCTATCTTCGCGCCCCGCCTGCCGAGCTGACGAGGTGAACAGGAAGGGGGTCGGGGGTCGGGGGTCTGGGGTCAGACGCGCGGCTCGGCTCTTGAAGCTCGGGAGCCTTGTCGTTCTCATTCTCTTGCTGAGTCCTGAGACCGGCGCTGCCCAGGGGCTTCCGGTCAGGGGATTCCTCCAGGGAGCGGTTTCCGGGAGAGTCGGAGATCCCGAGCCTTGCCCAACGAGCCAGGCACGCGCCTGCCGCGAGAACTTTCTTATCGGCGAGGAGCGGCTCCAGTTAGAGCTTTCCCGGAGCTGGGGATGGATCGGCGCTGCCGGCAAGCTGGACCTCTTTCACGACGCCGTCGACAATGAGGCTGACGTGGACCTCCGCGAGGTCTACCTGGATCTGCGTCACGGCATCGTGGACCTGAGGATCGGGCGCCAGATACTGACGTGGGGGGTGGGAGACCTTGTCTTCATCAATGACGTCTTCCCCAAGGATCGCGTCGCCTTCATCTCCGGGTTCCCTCTGGAGTACTTGAAGAAGGGCTCCGACGGCGTGAGCGTCACGCTCTCTCACGCGCTGGCCTCTCTTCAGCTCGTCTTCGTCCCTCATTTCCGCCCCGACACATTTCCAGAGGCCGGTGGCCGTCTCCGTTTCTTCGATCCGTTCGGGGCGATCACGGCTCGTCACACTGATGAGCCCTCCCCGAGCGTGGACACCACAGAGATTGCCGGCCGCCTCTTCCGCACCCTCTTCGGCTGGGACCTGGCGCTCTATGCCTACCGTGGATTCTTTCACCTTCCGAGCCTCGAGATGGAATCCGGCCCCACCCTTCGCTTCTTTTTTCCCCGGCTCTACGCGTATGGCGCGAGCGCTCAAGGAAATATCCTGAACGGGGTGGCGAGCGTCGAGCTTGGCTTCTATGATTCCGAACAGGACCGAAGCGGCACGAACGCGGGAATCGAAAACTCTCAGTTCCGCTATCTCCTGGGGTACCAGCGCGAGATTCGTCCCGATCTCACTGTGGGGTTTCAGTATTACGGCGAGCTCATGCTCGAGCACGACCGGTACCGGGCAGCGCTGCCGCCCGGCGTGCCGCCCAAGGCCGCGGTCAGGCACGTCCTCACCGCTCGGCTCACCCAGCTTCTCCTCCATCAGACGCTTCGGCTCGGTCTCTTTGGGCTCTGGAGCCCCAACGAGGGCGATCTCTTCTTCAACCCGGAGGTCAAGTACAACGTCACGGACAACCTGTGGGCTGCCGTTGGGGGAAACTTTTTCGTCGGCAGCGCTCACACCGAGTTCGGCCAGTTCGAGGGGAACACGAACCTCTACGCAGTCGTCCGGTATGCTTTCTAATCGGAACTCCCTATTTGATGACCTTGCGTTGTCGTACGATGAGTGGTACGAGACCCCTTTTGGAAAGCTCGTCGATCGGTTAGAGAAAGAAGCGGTCTTCTCCCTCGTGAAAGCGCGGCCAGGCGATCTGGCCCTGGATCTCTCCTGCGGCACGGGAAACTATACTCTTGCTCTGGCGCACCGGGGCCTCAGAGTGGTGGGTGTGGATTGCTCCGAACCGATGCTCCGCCTCGCCAAGGCTAAAGCCGCGCGTCTGAGCGAGAGGCTTTTTCTGATCCAGGCTGATGCGACAGCGCTCCCCTTTCGTTCGCGTAGTTTCGATCTCGTTACTCTGATTCTCGGGCTCGAGTTCATGGCAGACCCAGGGAAGGCCATCGAGGAAGTCCGGCGGGTGCTCAAGCCGGGCGCATGTCTCGTCGTGGCGATCCTCAATCGCGCCGGCCTGTGGACCATCTGGCGGCGTCTGAAGCGGAACTTCGTCGGGTCAATCTGGACACGCGCGAGGTTTCTGAGTGAAGGCGAGCTGCAGAGGCTGCTTGAGCAGCGAAGGGTTTCCCTACTCCAGCGGCGCGAAGCGGTGTACTTTCTTCCCGTTCTCCGTAATCATGTGCGATGTCTTGACCAGTGGGAGGCCCTGGGACGTCGTTGGTTGGCTGGCCGGGCATCGTTCCTGGTCGTGTCAGCCAAGTGCGTGTGAGGCGGGCGAGATGGCAAGGGCAAAGGAGGCAATACGCGATGACACTCTACCCACTTCTTAAATTTCTCCACATCCTGGCAGTGGTCTTCATGGCGGCCCCTCTCTACAACCTGATCGTGGTCAACGAGCGGGTGAGGTTCGGGAAGGCCCACCTTCAGGTGGACCAGTACTTCGAGAAGATCATCAGGGGGAACTCCATCCGGTGTTACGTCTTCCAGCTCACCGCTTTGGTGACCGGCCTCCTCCTCGTCAGCCTGGCGGGACTCCCACTTCTCACCAACTGGGTCCTTCTCATCAAGCTCATTCTGCTCCTGGCGCTCATGGGACTCCTTTCCGTGGTGACCTTCTCTATTCAGCCCAGGATCGATAAGCTGCTCGCCCAGGCAGAGGGAGACGCCATCCCTCAACCCATCGCGGCCCAGATTGCGCCGCTGCGTCTTCGGCGGAAGCGACTGGCCTCGGTCTGCCTCTTCCTTGTGATCACCACAGTTCTCCTCGGCCTCCAGATCTTCACGCCCTTCGGAGCCGCGTTAACCATCGTCCTTCTGGTCCTGGCGGCGCTCTTTGCCTGGAGGGTGTATCGGACTCCCATCCCCTACGGGTGGGTGTGAAGCGCCGTGGCGACATGCGTCGCCTCTACGATAGCTGTCAGCATTCAGCCGTCAGGTGTCAGCGTGAGAAGTACCGCCAGTCGCGGTGTTTCATGACGGTTTCGAAACTGAAGGCTGAAAGCTGACCGCTGATGGCTTCACCATGACCCTTCAGCAGCTCCAGATTGTTCTGGCTGTCGCGCGACACGGAAGCTTTACCAAGGCGGCCCAGGAGATCCACATCAGCCAGCCCGCGCTTTCTCTCCACGTCCGCCAACTGGAAGAGGAGGTTGGCCAGCCCCTTTTTGATCGAATCGGGAAGGGAGTCACACTCACGGAGCCAGGGCGGCTCCTCGAGCAGTACGCGATCAGGATCTTCGCCGAGTTCAAGGAGTTAAAGGAGGAACTGGACGAGCTGAAGGGCGTTCAGCGGGGCAAGTTGGTGGTCGGTGCAAGCACGACTCCGGGAAACTATCTGCTTCCTCGGATCATCGGGAGCTTCAGGCTACGCTACCCGAAGGTGACGGTCCACCTGGAAGTCGCCAACACGCGGGAGATGGAGTTCAGAATTCTCAGAAAAGAAGTGGACCTGGCCGTTGTCGGAGGCCGACTCGTCGAAGACAGCCACCTTATTGTGGAGCCGTATGTGGTTGACGAGCTGGTCCTGGTTGTAGCGCCAACACACCCGTGGGCCCGGCGCCGGCGTATCAAGCCAGAGGATCTCGGGAAAGAACCGCTGATCCTTCGTGAAGCGGGCTCGGCCACTCGCTGGGTCATGGAGGAAACGTTTCGCCAGCAGGGGATCCAATATCAGGTGGGGATGGAGCTGGGGCAGACTGAGGCGATCAAAGGGGCCGTGGCAGCGGGGATTGGGGTTGCCATCCTCTCTCGATTTGCAGTGGCTCACGAAGTCTCGTGCAAAACCCTTGCAGTGGTCCGGGTTGAAGGTGTCTCACTCACGCGAGATTTCGTTCTCGTGCGGCTCAAGGAGAAGCGGCAATCAGCGGTGGCCCTGGCCTTCAGAGAACTCCTTGAGAATGAGCGCGGCACGATGACAAAACACCGCCGCGAGCGGGGAAGGCGCTAGCAGGCCTCCCAACGGCAAGCGCCCTCGGGCAGTCCGCTAGAGCGAGGATAGCATACGCGTGCACGCGAACTCTATCCCAAGCCGGTTGGCTTCGTTGCTCGTCGCAAGGTCGAAGAGGCCGCGCCGGGACGAGTTGCTCTCCTAAATGGAATTGAGTATTTTACAGGCGTGCCACGCCAGGCGAGAGGAGATTGAGGCGATGCTCAACCGGATCGAACACGGCCGCTCGCTGCTGCGCCAGTGGGAGGTCTCTAAACCGACGAACTTCTACGATGCCGATGAGCATCTCCAGCGGGTCCTGGCGCTTCGGATCGGCATGGCGCGGCTCGCTGAAGCGGAGCCGCTGCTCAGGCAGGCAGGGGCGGATTCGGGTGGGCCCGTCAACGGGGCCTGCGCGCTCCTGGATCGGCCCGAGAATTTGCCGCGCCTGGAATCCTGGAATGGGATCGGGGAGCGCGCCGAAGAGGTGGTGCTCCATCCGACCTATCACGAGATTGGCCGGCTGGTGTGGCGGTCGCGGGTCCTCTCGCTGCTCGGCGAGCCGGGGAACGTGGCGCTTCATACCGCGCTGGCGTACCTCTTCGCCCAAAACGGCGAGGTCCCGCATCTCTGCCCCATCGCCTGCACCTCAGGACTCATCAAAGCGATCCAGCGCTGCGGCAGTGCCTGGATGCGGCGCGAGTGGCTGCCCCGCCTCCTCGATTCCGACTACGACCGGCGGTGGCACGGGGCCCAGTTCCTCACCGAGGTCCAGGGCGGCTCCGATGTCGGCGCCAATGCGTGTGTCGCCCGGCGGATCCCGTCGCAGCAGGGAGCCTGGCGCATCAGTGGAGAGAAGTGGTTCTGCTCAAACGTCCACGCCGATCTCTACGCCGTCACCGCGCGTCCGGAAGGCGCGCCGGAGGGGACGCCAGGGATCGGCCTCTTCGTCGTCCCGCGCCGGCTCGACGATGGCCGCCTCAACACTGTCTTCATCCGCCGGCTCAAGCAGAAGCTGGGGACGCGCACGCTTCCGACCGCTGAGGTCGATTTCCAGGATGCGCTCAGCTACCAGCTTGGCAGCCTCGAGGAGGGGTTCAGGGTGATGATGGGCGTGATCATCAACAGTTCGCGCCTCGGCGTCGCGCTGGGCTCCTGCGGAATCATGCGGCGCGCGTGGGTGGAAGCGCACCACTACGCGCGGGCGCGCGAGGCCTTCGGCCAGCGCCTCATCGAGTTTCCGGCGGTGCGCGAGCAGCTCGCCGAGATGCGGGCGCTGGCGACCGCCGGGCTTTCGTCCACCCTCTTCCTCGCCTCGCTCGAAGACCGGCTGACACTCTCCGGAGCGCATCCGGAAACTGATCCGCTCTTCCGCTTGGGGGTGAACATCAACAAGTATGTCTGCTCGACGGACAGCGGGCTGGTGGTGCACCACGGGATCGAGATCCTGGGCGGCAACGGCACCATCGAGGATTTCAGCCCGCTTCCCCGCCTCTATCGCGAGGTGCCGGTGGAGGAGAGCTGGGAGGGCCCGCACAACACGATGATGGCCCAGATCCTCCGCGACGCGCGGCGGTCCAAGATGCACGACGCCCTGATCGGCAGGGCCGAGGAGATTCTGCTCGGCCTCAGGCACCCGGCGCTGACGAAGCTCAAGGATCTTGCTGCGACCGCGTTGGAAGACGCGCGCGGGAGGTTCAGCCGTCTCCTCAAGAGCAACCCGGAGGCCGCGGCTCTCGGCGTGCGTGGGCTGGTCCAACGCATGGCGCGGATCTTCCAGGCATCGCTGCTGCTCGAGGAAGCGGACCACGAGCTGAGCGCGAATCGGCCGACACCGCTCCCGGCGATCGTCGAGTTTTTCCTGAACCGCTACGTGACGGCCGACTACGACCCGCTGGCGGATTCCGGCTACAGCGAGCTGATCCGCCAGCTCGTGGAGTAATCCGACCGGCTACTTCATAACAACCAGCCTGTCCCCTTCCTGGTTGTGAGGTTGAGGTGTCTATTTTGTCGGGGGAGGTACTCCGTCGGGTCCTTGATTAGGCCGGTCGGCCTGTCACATTCTTGAAGCTCCAACGACTGCGGCGATTCTCTTGCCGTTCTGAGAACTTGTCAAGTCTAGCCCCAACGACCCGGCCGACAAACGCTGGTCAGCGCAGCGACGGTAACCTTTTGGTCGTACTATTCGTCTTGAGGAGTGGAGGGACTCGCTTATGAATCTCGCGCTTGATTTTCATCGGATCGTTGAAGAGTACGGGGGCGGAGTGCTCGCCACTTGGTCAGTTTCCTCGGTGCTGCGGCTGATTAGTTCACTATGACACCTTCAGCGCCCGAGAAGGTCATCGGGGTAGAGCACTGGATGGAGCACGGAGGGATCAAGCTCTACGTGTGGGAGAAGTATGTTGAAAGTCCTTCAGGCAAGAGGGTTGTTGTGCTGGCTCACGGCTCGGCCACGGCCGGAAAGGAGAGCTTCGACCTTCAAGTCCCCAGCAAGCCGTCGTATAGTCTCATGGACTTTCTCGCAAGGGAACGCTTTGACGTCTTCGCCCCGGACACCAGGGGCTTCGGTCGCTCGACCCATCCCGACATTCACATGACAACCAACGAGGCGAGCGAGGATCTAAACGCCGTGGTCGATTATATCCGAGAGCTGAGAGGGATCGAGAAGGTCAACCTCCTCGCGTGGTCGTGGGGGACTCAGTACGCCGGCATGTTCGTGATGGCCCATCCAGACAAGGTGGCCAGGTATGTGAGCTATGCCCAGATGCATCAGGACAGCCCGGATCTCGCGAAGAGACGGCCCAGGATCGAGACCTTCCGGAAGAAGGCCTACGTGAGAATCCCCGAGGCAACCTGGAAGGCGCGTTTCTACTCAATGACCCCTGCTGAAGTGAACGATCCGGAGGTCGTGGACGCGTATGCCAAAGCTGCTGTGCAGGTCGAGTTAAAAACAACCACCGGCCCCCAGTTCGACATGGTCACCATTATGCCGATGACTAACCCCAGGCTCATCCCTGTGCCCACCATGATGATCCACGGTGAGCACGACGATGTGGCTGACCTCGATGGCCTCCTGCCTTTCTTCCAGAAGCTTCCCAACCCGCACAAGAAATATGTCGTCATCCCCGACGCGGGCCATATGATGCACCTCCAAAAGGGCCACCACCTCTTCCAGCACGAGGTGGCCGGTTTCCTCAACGCTCCGTAGCAGTCGCCCCCGTAGCCCTGTCGAGAGCCTCTCCCCGAGTGAGGCCTGCGCGATCCGATGTGGGGCGCGCCTGCCCCAACCGGCTTGTCTTCTCCTTCTGTTCAGACCACGGTAATCTACGTAACCGCTGGAAATAATGTACTTGGAGCCGTGGCACCTGCTTTGCTCCGCACTTCAAGGAGCACAAGCGAGATGGCTTTCAATTCGAGAACGTGCTCCTGCCAGAGCCCGAGCTGATGCGCGACTTCGTCGGAGATCCCTACGAGGTGACGCGCTTGAGACACCTGATGAACCCGGCCAAGCTGATCATGTCCGGCGTGGTCGAGAACCAGGACGCCTATATGAAGGCAATGCGCGAGCGGCTCTCGCTCCAGGGGAATCCCGACCCGACACGGGACTGGGCGCACCACCCGAAGAGTGAGGAGGTCATCGACTTTATCTCGTTTGCCCTGACAGAAGGGCGATTTGCCCGCCAGGCCGATCGGCTCTCGAACTGGCGGCGGCTGCAAGAGCTTGCGGGGCCCTTGACGGAGCGGGAGGAGCTTCTCGCTTCCTAAGCCCGGAGCCGAGGAGGATTGCCATGGATGAGCAGAAGAAAATCGAAACATTGGAGTGCCCTTTCCTTCATTCGGTGATGGCCGATTCCCTCTGGATGTGCCCGACCGCGCTCTACTGCCATCCCCCCTCACAAGGGATCAGGGTGCCTTCGACGGACACACTGGCTGAGGTCTGCCTGAATGGCCAGTACCCCAAGCGCTGCGCGGTCTATCGGGGCTATGAAGCGGAGAAATTGCTGCGGGCATTGACCTGGTAGACCGATAAGCATGCGGATCATCCTCTATACCGGCAAGGGTGGCGTGGGGAAGACGACCGTGGCAGCGGCGACCGCTCTGCGTTGCGCTGAGCTGGGGTACCGCGCGCTGGTAATCAGCACCGATCCCGCGCACAGCCTGGCTGACGCCTTCGATCGGCCCTTGGGATCCACCCCCACGTTAGTCCGCAAAAACCTTTGGGGCCAGGAGATCAATGTCCTCGAGGAGATTGAGAACCACTGGGGAGAGATCGCCCACTACCTCACGGCACTCTTTTCAAGCCGCGGGATCGAGGAGGTAGTGGCCGAGGAGATGGCGGTCCTGCCCGGGACCGACGAGCTGTGCGGGCTCCTTCAGATTGAGCGCCACGCCCGGGAGGAGCGCTTCGACGCGCTCATCGTGGACTGCGCGCCGACGGGTGAGACCCTTCGCCTCCTCTCCTTTCCTGACGTGGCCCACTGGTATATGGAGAAGCTCTTTCCGTGGGAGAGGCGGATCATGAAGACGATCCGGCCAGCGCTGCAGCCGCTGATCGAGATCCCGCTGCCCCGAGACCAGGTGTTTGCCGGTGTTGAGCGGCTCTTCCGCCAGGTCGAGAAGGTCAAGCGGCTCCTGACCGATTCCGCGCATGCCTCGGTGCGCCTGGTCTTGAATCCCGAGAAGATGGTGATCAAGGAGAGCCAGCGGGCCCTGACCTACCTCTGCCTCTACGGCTATTCGGTAGACGCCGTGATCACCAATCGAATCTTCACCGAGCAACTGGGCGAGACCTCGCTCGCCAAATGGCGAATGATCCAGTCCCGCTACCGCGAGACCATCAGCGAATCGTTCGCGCCGCTGCCGATCTGGGAAGTCCCCTTGTTCGACCGGGAGGTGGTGGGACTTTCGATGCTCGGCCAAATGGCAGGGCAGCTCTTTGACGACCGCGACCCCACGCAGGTCTTTTTCAAGGATCGCACGCAGACGCTCCGGCGGGAGCGGGACGGTTACACGCTCACGCTTCGACTTCCATTCGTGGGGGCGAAGGACCTCTCGCTGGTCAAGGTGGGCAACGAGCTGGTGATCACGATCGCGAATGTGCGGCGGGAGATCTTCCTCCCTCGCGCGCTCGCGCTGCTTGAAGTGGAGACAGCAGAGATCGAAGACGGAAGCCTCCGCGTCCGGTTCTCGAAGAAAGGCAAACCAGAACCGCGGACCACGGTCCCGACCGGGGGACAGCGAAAGGGGGAGCAGTCATGAGGCGACAGCGAAAGAAGAGGACGCGAATACCTGTTGAAGGAGATGGGAAGAGCCGGCGGTGGATTCAAGCCGAACTCATCCCGCCTGCAGCTCGCACACATCTGCGTGCGGCTGTGCGGGAAGGAATTCTTGCTCTGGCGAGTCTCAGTGAGGCGGCGCTCAAGGCCGTCGAGGGCTCTGCACGCTCCACGCGACAGCGGATCGAGCGGATCCCCGTCAAAGAGAAGCGATGAGCGTCAGCGCGCCGCCGCGCGATGCAGCCGGCGACAGATCTGAACAATAAAGGAGAGAGTAATGAAGACGACACTCCCGGTTACCGTGGCGCATCACCATCATGAAGGGCCGACGACGCCGACCGCTGTGCTTCGTCATGAGCACGAGGTCATTCTGAGAGCGCTCGCTCTCGTGGAGCGAATCGGCCGGGATCTCGAGGCCGGAAAGTCCGTGGACCGGGCCGCGCTTGCCTGGCTGATCGATTTCTTCAGGAGTTTCACCGACCGCTGCCACCACGCCAAGGAGGAGCAGCATCTCTTTCCCGCGATGGAGCGCCACGGCATTCCACGAGAGGGCGGGCCGATCGGAGTGATGCTCCAGGAGCATGAGCAGGGGAGAGCATTCGTTCGGGCCATGGCCGAAGGGGATGACCGCGCGATCGCTGAAGCCATCAAAGGGTACGCCGCGCTTCTGCGGCCCCACATCGACAAGGAAAACGACATACTCTTCCCGATGGCTGAGGAGGTGGTCCCCGAAGAGGAGCGGCGGACGCTCTCACAGGCGTTCGAAGCAGTGGAGCAACTGATCTCAGGCCCTGAGTTGCACGAGCGGCTTCTGGCGGGCCTGGCCCGGCTCGAAGGCGCCGAGGAGCAGTCCGGAGCCGTGCTCGATGTCCGAACGCTGATCCCAAGGGAGCGTCATCCGAGGATCTTCCAGAAGTACGATCAACTGAAGCCCGGAGAGCACTTCATCCTGGTGAACGATCACGACCCGAAGCCGCTCTACTATCAGTTTGCCGCCGAGCAGGCGGGCGCCTTCACGTGGCAGTATCTGGAACAAGGGCCTGAGGTCTGGCGCGTCGAGATCGGGAAGCCGGCGTGACGCTGGCGCTCGCCCACGCGTGCCGCATGGGCGCTGAAGCCTGATGAGATTCGTCTACCTTTTCTCGGTCTGGCTTCACATTCTGTCGGCGACGGTCTGGATCGGCGGCATGACCTTTGTTGCGCTCGTGGTTGTGCCCGTGATTCGGCGCCCGGAGATGCGTGAAAGCGCGGCGCGCTTGATCCACTTCACGGGCGTTCGCTTTCGCTGGATCGGATGGACGGGCTTCGCGCTCCTGTTCGTCACCGGGCTGTTCAACCTGATCTACCGGCTGGAGAGCTGGACCGATCTCTTCACGGCGCGGCTCTGGTCAGGTCCGTTCGGGTGGCTGCTCGGGTGGAAGCTCGCCGTCTTCGCTCTGATCCTGGCGATGAGCGCGGCGCACGATTTCGTGGTGGGCCCCAGGGCGACCGCGGTCTGGCAAAAGAGCCCCGGCTCACCCGAAGCGACCCGGCTGCGCATGCAGGCTACCTGGTTCGGTCGCGTCAATCTGCTGCTGGCCCTCATTATCCTCGGCTTGGCCATCATGCTGGTGCGGGGCGCGTTTTGAGATGGAGCGCTCGATGCTTACCAAAGAGGCTGTTTTGGAGGCGCTGAAGCAGGTCTATGACCCGGAGATCCCTGTCGACATCGTCAATCTGGGGCTCATCTACGAGGTCTTGATCGACGATGGCAGCGTGGGCGTGAAGATGACCACGACCGCTCCCGGCTGCCCGGTCGGCGACTTCATTGCCCGCAACGCCGAGCGCGTGCTCAGCCGACTCGAGGGAGCGCGGGCGGTCCACATTCAACTGGTCTACGACCCGCCCTGGAGCCAAGAGATGATGACCGAAGAAGGGAAAAGAATGCTCGGGATCAAGTAGTGGACGTCGCAGTCTTGACTCAGCAAAGGAAAAGCTGAACTCCTCACAATCTAAGGAAACATGCGGTCGCCTCTGCGCGAGGTAGTGGATCAATTTAGGCGCGGTACTGGGTCAAGTTGCGAGCCAGACGAGGCCCGAGGGAGGAGCCAGCCCGAGGGCTACGTGGTGTCTCCCGTCCG